>DAOURZ010000004.1 GCA_030627475.1 Deltaproteobacteria bacterium
AAAATCTTGAAATAGCTCGCTATTCCTTCGACTTTTGTGCTTTTAGATTGAACAAACCTGACCTAAATCTGTGCGCCTACTTGCGGAAGTTAATTCGTCCACGTTCCTTAGCGAATTTGCGATCCGTTGTGGTAAAATAATTACTGCAACGGACGTAGTCGTTTAGTCAAAAGAGAATCAACCTGCCTAAGGAGCGTGGACGAAATAATTTCCACGTTCCTAACACCCTAAACAACTTTTATATTGGAGATAACATGTCGGAAAAGCCTTTGGCAGCAAAGCGTATAAGGAAAAACTTCGGCAAGATAAGAAAAATTGTTGAAATACCGGATCTTATCGGTATGCAACGAGAATCATTCGGTCGGTTTTTACAAATGGATATTTCTCCGGAAAAACGGAAAGATATCGGGCTCCAGGCAGTATTCAAGTCTGTTTTTCCGATAAAAGATTTTACCGGAAGTGCTTCCCTTGAGTTTGTATCATACAGATTTTCCGAGATTAAGCACAGCGTTGAGGAGTGTATGCATAGAGGTATGACATATGAGATACCTCTACGTATTACGGCCAGACTCGTAGTGTACGATTTGGACAAAGATACGGGAGTTTCCAATATCCGGGATATAAAAGAACAGGAAATTTATTTTGGAACTATTCCCATGATGACCGAAAAAGGTACCTTTATAATAAATGGGACGGAACGAGTTGTTGTTAGTCAGCTCCACCGTTCATCCGGGGTATTTTTTGATCACGATAAGGGAAAAACGCATTCAAGCGGCAAAATTATATACAAATCCAGAATTATTCCGGTACGAGGCTCATGGATAGATTTGGAGATAGATCATAAAGATATCGTTTATATCAGGATTGATAGAAGACGAAAATTTCCTGTTACGATTCTTTTCAAAGCATTTGGATATACAACAGAAAACCTGCTTGACTATTTTTATAAAACTGAAACAATAGTTGTTAACGAGGAACGTTTTTTCAAGATTTTCAATGAAAGTTTCCTTATTGGACAGCGTGCAAGCAATGATGTTTCAGATCCTGAAGATGGCACTGTAATCGTCAAAAAAGGGCGTATGTTCACTAAATCTTCAATTCGCAAGCTGAAATCCGCCAGAATAGAATTGATACCTTTGGATTTTGAAGATATTTCAGGTAAAGTATTTGCACATACAATAAACGATCCTGAGAGCGAAACGCCTATTGTAATGGCAAATGAAGTAGTTGATGAAAATACGCTTTCTATGTTAAGCGATGCCGGTATAACTGAATTTGATTTACTGTTTATTGATGGTATATCCAGCAGTAATTCTATCCATAAGACACTTTTGCTGGACAAGGTTGAAACAAAAGAAGAAGCACTCATTGAGATTTACAAAAGACTCAGACCAGGGAATCCTGCTACACCCGAGGTTGCCCAGACTTTTGTTGATAATCTGTTTTTCAAGTCAACATATTATGACCTTTCCAAGGTGGGGCGTTTAAAAATTAATCTGCGACTTGGGATGGAAGCTCCGATTGATTTAACTGTTCTCAGAAAAGAGGATATACTTCTAACGGCAAAAACTCTTGTAAAGCTTAAAGATACACAGGGAGTTATTGATGACATTGACCATCTTGGCAATAGAAGGGTGCGTGCAGTGGGCGAGCTTCTTGAGAATCAGTATCGCATTGGACTTGTTCGTATGGAGCGATCCATTAAGGAGCGAATGAGCTTGCAAGAGGTTGATGCTCTTATGCCCCACGACCTGGTCAATCCAAAACCGGTTTCCGCTGTTGTTAAAGAATTCTTTGGTACCAGCCAGTTGAGCCAGTTTATGGATCAAACCAACCCTCTTTCGGAAACAACACATAAACGACGACTCAGCGCTCTTGGACCAGGTGGACTTACCCGAGAAAGAGCCGGTTTTGAGGTCAGGGATGTTCATCCATCACATTACGGCCGTATATGTCCTATTGAAACTCCGGAAGGGCCGAACATCGGTCTTATTGTTTCACTCAGTACATATGCGCGAGTTAATGAATTTGGATTTATTGAAACACCGTACAGCGTTGTAAGGGATGCAACTATTACTGATGAAATTAAGTTTCTTAGCGCTTTTGAAGAGGGAGAGCATCCTATTGCTCAGGCTAACGCACCTCTTGATAATAAAAGGCAATATGTCAATCCACTTGTAACATCAAGAGTGGCAGGTGAGTTTATGATGGTTCAAAAGGAGAATATCGAATTTATGGATGTTTCTCCTAACCAGTTAGTGAGCATTTCGGCATCTCTTATACCATTTTTAGAAAACGATGATGCCAACAGAGCTTTGATGGGGTCAAATATGCAGCGTCAGGCAGTTCCCCTTTTAGTAAGTGAGGCTCCTCTCGTAGGTACCGGTATTGAAGGCGTAGTAGCAAAAGATTCAGGTGTTACAATAGTTGCAAGGAGGGATGGTTCCGTTGTTGATATTGATGCTTCCCGCATAGTGCTGAAGCATGATTCGGATGATATTAACTCTTCTTCCCTGCCTCCTCTCATGAGCGGGGCCAGTGAGCCGCAAATTGAAAAAAATGTGACGATTTATAATCTTTCAAAATTTGTACGTTCAAATCAAAATACATGTTTTAATCAGCGTCCTATCGTAAGGAAAGGCCAGAAAATTAAGGCCGGCGATATAATTTCGGATGGCCCTGCTACAAATAAAGGAGAACTTGCTCTCGGGAAGAATGTAACTGTGGCTTTTATGCCTTGGTGTGGTTATAACTTTGAGGATTCAATTCTTGTAAGCGAAAGGCTTGTCAGGGACGGTACATACACGTCCATCCACATTGAAGAATTTGAAGTGGTAGCAAGAGATACCAAGCTTGGGAAAGAAGATATTACACGGGATATACCAAACGTAGGAGAAGATGCTTTAAAGAATATGGATGAAAGTGGAATTATCAGGCTTGGTACTGAAGTTGTTCCCGGGGACATACTGGTAGGGAAAATCACCCCAAAGGGTGAGACTCAGTTTTCTCCCGAAGAAAAGCTTCTGCGAGCTATTTTTGGAGAAAAAGCAGCAGATGTAAAAGATACCTCCTTGAGAGTACCACCAGGTGTCGAAGGTATTGTAATAGATGCAAAAGTATTTTCCAGACGTGGTATTGACAAGGATGATCGTACGCGTTTGATCGAAAATGAGGAGATTGCTGCGCTTGAAAAGAATATGGATGATGAACTCTTTGTAATTGAAGAAGTTGTTCGCGAACAATTAGAGAAAATGCTTGTCGGCAATAAATGTGAATCACACTTGAAAAAAGGCAAGAAACTATTGATCTCAAAGGGTACCATGATTGATTCAAATATTCTTGCAGGGATTTCTGTAGCTCACCTTGAAGGAATTGTTTTGAGTGATTCCGGCCTGACTGAAAAGATACATGATATCCTTGAACAATACAGAAAACAACGTGAGTCATGCAGAATAGTGTTTGAGCATAAAACGAGCAGATACGAAAAAGGCGATGATCTTCTTCCGGGTGTAATTAAGCTGGTCAAGGTTTACGTGGCCATGAAGCGTAAACTTTCAGTTGGTGACAAAATGGCCGGTAGGCATGGCAATAAAGGCGTTGTGTCCAGAATTCTTCCACAGGAAGATCTGCCATATTATGAAGATGGTACGATGGTTGATATGGTTCTCAATCCACTCGGTGTGCCTTCGAGGATGAACGTAGGGCAAATTCTGGAAATTCATTTGGGTTGTGCTGCAAAAGGCCTTGGTGATCAGATTAATACTTTACTTGAAGAGCAAAAGTTTAAAGATTTGCGAGACAAGATTAAGCGGATATTTAATGATTCATCAGTTCAGGACATGATTGATAATATGGATGAGAAAGAGCTTTATGATTTTGCTGATAATTATAGAGAAGGAGTTCACATGGCAACACCGGTTTTTGATGGAGCCGGGGAAAACGAAATCAAAACTCTTTTATCTGAGGCAGCGCTTGATACATCCGCACAGAGTACGTTATATGATGGTCGTACAGGAGAGTCTTTTAAAGGAAAAATCACGGTTGGGGCAATGTATATGCTGAAGCTCCATCATCTTGTTGATGACAAGATACATGCCCGATCAATTGGTCCTTATTCACTTGTAACCCAGCAGCCTCTTGGAGGAAAAGCCCAGTTTGGAGGTCAGCGTCTTGGAGAGATGGAAGTCTGGGCTATGGAGTCTTATGGAGCAGCTCATGCCCTGCAGGAGTTTATAACGGTAAAGTCTGATGATATGGCTGGAAGGACACGTATGTATGAAAAGATTGTAAAAGGTCAAAACGTGCTTGAGCCGGGCTTGCCTGAGTCTTTCAAGGTTCTTACAAAGGAGTTGCAGAGTTTGGGGCTTGATATAATTCTCATGGAATAAGGATTAAGGACTCACTCAAAACCATCCCGCATGACTACGTTGCTCGTTGGTTAATTGGCCCGTTTATTCGTTCTCCTCGTGCCTTGCCATGTGGGTACCTTGATACCTGAAAATGTAAACTTGTTTTTGAGCGAACCCTAACGATCGAAAATTACGGAAGGAAGTAAAATGGAAACTCTATATGATTTCTTCGCCAAACCCATAGATCCAAGGCATTATAAAGGGATACAGATTAAATTGGCATCGCCGGAGAAGATTCTGAAGTGGTCGCATGGGGAAATAGAAAAGCCGGAGACAATCAACTATCGAACCTTCAAGCCGGAACGTGATGGACTCTTTTGCGCCAAAATTTTTGGTCCGATAAAGGATTATGAGTGCAATTGTGGTAAGTACAAGCGTATGAAGCACAGAGGTATTATTTGTGAAAAATGCGGTGTTGAGGTTATTCAGTCCAAGGTTAGAAGAGAAAGGATGGCGCATATAAAACTCGCTACACCTTGTTCCCATATATGGTTTTTGAAAAGTCTTCCAAGCAAGCTTTGCAACTTGCTTGATATGACGCTGAAAAATATTGAAAAAGTATTATATTTTGACAGTTATATTGTAATTGATCCCAAGGATACCAGCCTCAGTCAGGGCCAGCTTTTGTCTGATGATAAATATTACGAGGCGCTTGAAGAGTTCGGTACAAAATTTGAAGTCGGGATAGGAGCCGAATCAATCAAGAAATTACTTGAGGGCATTAATCTTGATGCTTTATATAAAGAACTTAAAGAAGATATCAGCGCTACAAGCTCAGTTGCAAAGCGCCAGAAACTATCTAAACGACTGAAGATAGTCAATTCTTTTAGAAATAGTGGAATGAATCCTGTATGGATGATTATGGATGTTATTCCTGTTATTCCCCCGGATTTGCGTCCATTGGTTCCTCTCGAAGGCGGTCGCTTCGCCACATCTGATTTAAACGATTTGTATCGCAGGGTAATTAATCGTAATAACCGGTTAAAACGTCTTATTGATTTAAATGCACCTGATATCATTGTTCGTAATGAGAAAAGAATGTTACAGGAATCAGTTGACGTTCTTTTTGATAACGGCCGGCATGGCAGAGTTATTACCGGAACCAACAAGAGACCTTTAAAATCGTTAAGTGATACATTAAAGGGTAAACAGGGACGGTTTCGTCAAAACCTTCTTGGTAAAAGAGTGGATTATTCCGGTCGTACCGTTATTACAGTCGGACCAAATCTCAGACTCCATCAGTGTGGCTTACCAAAGAAAATGGCGCTGGAGTTGTTCAAACCTTTTGTTTATTATCGTCTTGAGCAGAAAGGGCTTGTTTCTACTGTAAAAAGCGCCAAGAAAATGGTGGAAAAAGGAACTCCGGATGTTTGGGATGCGCTGGATGAAGTGGTAAAAGAATATCCGGTAATGCTAAACCGTGCTCCCACACTCCATCGTCTCGGCATTCAGGCATTTGAGCCTATTCTGATCGAAGGCAAAGCTTTGCAGCTTCATCCTCTTGTTTGTACGGCATTTAATGCTGACTTTGATGGTGATCAAATGGCTGTTCATATTCCTCTTTCTGTCGAAGCCCAGATTGAATGCAGGGTATTAATGCTTTCAAGTAACAATATCCTTTCTCCTGCAAATGGGAGTCCGATTATTGTACCAAGTCAGGATATAGTTCTTGGTATATATTATATGACAAGAGAGATGGAAGAAGCCAGGGGAGATGGGAAGAAATTTGCCGGTCCTGAAGAAGTTCGCGTTGCGTACGATGCAGGTGCCGTTGATCTCCATGCTAAAATTACTGTCCGTATTAACAAAAAGAGATTTGACACGACCGTTGGACGCATTTTGCTTTGGGAAATCATACCTAAGGATAATATCGTTTTAATGCGTCGGGTCGTGGTTTCTTCAGAAGAAGAGGCGAAAACCGTTTATGCCAAGCTGCAAAAGGGAGCAAACTTTATTGACATGGTACGTCAATATTCACAGAGCCTTGACAAAGAGAATGAAGGTGTTCTCGGTTTGTTTAGAAAGGATGAGTTCAAGAGGATATATCGGGCAAATGCTGAAGATATTGATACAATATTTTCTCTTAAACAGGGAGAGAACAGCGATATAATTTATTTTGATGAAGCGTATCATATTTTTGAAATTATAAAAAAGCAGTTCGGGATTCCTTTTAATCTGATCAACAAAGTAATGGATAAAAAAGCATTACGTGATTTTGTTGATTATGCTTACAGGAATATAGGATCAAAATCTACTGTCATACTTTCCGACAGATTGAAGGATATCGGCTACAAATATTCAACAGAAGGAGGCTTATCTATTTCAATTGATGCCATGATAATTCCTTCTGCAAAACGTAACATTCTGGAAATGGCCGACAAAGACGTCTCCGAGATGAACAGACAATATATTGAGGGGCTCATCACTAAAGGTGAGAAATATAATAAAGTCGTTGATATATGGGCAAAAGCAACTGATGATGTTGCGGATGAGATGATGGAATCCATGAAAATGGTTCCTGTGACTAATGAAACAGGCCAACCTGTTCTTGGAAAGAACAACCAGCCTGTTTTAACTGAAAGTTTCAATCCAATTTATATGATGGCGGATTCAGGTGCCAGAGGCAGCAAAGACCAGATGCGTCAGCTTGCGGGTATGCGCGGTCTTATGGCAAAGCCATCAGGAGAAATCATAGAAACTCCAATAACTGCTAATTTTAGAGAGGGCCTTTCAGTGCTTCAATATTTTATTTCGACCCATGGTGCAAGAAAAGGCCTTGCTGATACTGCATTAAAAACTGCAAACTCGGGATATCTTACCAGGCGCCTTGCTGATGTCGCTCAGGACTGTGTGATTATGGCAGATGACTGTGAAACAATGATGGGTGTTGAGGTTGAATCTCTTGTGGAAGGCGGAGAGATTATTCAGCGTTTGGGAGAGCGTATTCTCGGACGTGTTGCACTGGAAGATATACTTGATCCTTTCACAGATGAAGTGCTTTTAAAAGCCGGAGAAGATATAGACGAGGCGGCCGTAAAGATAATTGAAGAAGCTGGTTTGACCAACGTTAAAATCAGATCTGTTCTTACATGCAAAACAAAACGTGGTGTTTGTGCCAGGTGCTATGGCCGTGATCTTTCACATGGAGCAATGGTTGAAATGGGCCAGGCAGTTGGTATCCTGGCAGCTCAATCTATTGGTGAACCCGGAACTCAGCTTACAATGCGTACATTTCATATTGGCGGAACAGCAAGCCGGAGAGTTGAGCAGGCTGATATCAGAGCTCAAGTAGATGGGATAATACGTTTTGTTGATCTGAATATAGTAGAAAATGTTGATAAAAAATTTATTGTTATGAATCGGCGTGGTGGTGAATTAGTCATTATTGGTGAAGCCGGACGAGAGCGAGAACGGTTTTCCGTTATTTATGGTGCTCACATTGAAGTTAAAGACGGTCAAAAGATCAAGGCCGGAGATCTTCTTGCGACATGGGATCCATTTACAACACCGATTATTACAGAGGTTGATGGAATTGTAAAATTCGGAGCTATCGTATCAGGCAAAACCATGCAGGAGAAAGTTGATCCCGCAACCGGAAAATCAAGTCGTACTATAATTGAATCAAGAAGTACTGATGAGCGGCCGAGAATTTCTATAAAAAACAAAACCGGAAAAACAGTTAAAATCCCAGGCGCAAAGGGGCTGGCGCGATACATGCTGCCATTGGGAGCTATTTTGCTTGTTGAAGAAGGTGATCAGATTCAAGCCGGTAGTGTTATTGCAAAGCTTCCGCGTGCAACTACCAAGACCAAGGATATTACAGGTGGTCTTCCAAGAGTTGCCGAGCTTTTTGAGGTGCGCAAACCAAAAGAAATAGCTGTATTGAGCGCAATTGATGGATATGTTTCAATTGCCAAGGCAACAAAAAAAGGTAAGCAGAGAATAACGGTTACTCCGGTTGATGTTGGTGAAAAGAAGGAATACCTGATCGCACAAGGCAAACATATAAATGTTTATGAAGGAGATTATATAAGGGCAGGCGAATCTTTGATCGGTGGTTCAGCACTACCTCAGGATATATTGAATATTAAGGGAGATATCGCATTGGCCCGTTATATAGTTGATGAAGTTCAGGAGGTATACCGTTTACAGGGCGTGAGAATAAATGACAAGCATATTGAGGTAATCGTAAGGCAGATGATGAGGCGTGTCAAGATTCTTGAAACCGGTGATACTGAATTTATCTATGAGGAGCAAGTAGATAAAGTAAAATTTGAGGATACAAACAAAGAGGTGATCAAGAAAGGTGGAAAACCTGCTGTGGCGGAATCGCTTATTCTGGGAATTACCAAGGCTTCTCTCAGCACCGAAAGTTTTATCTCGGCGGCTTCGTTTCAAGAGACAACGAAAGTTCTTACAGATGCGAGTATTGCAGGAAGAAAAGATCCTCTTCTAGGGCTTAAAGAAAATGTTATTATGGGTAGACTTATTCCAGCAGGTACAGGGTTGCCCATATACAGTAATGTCGAGGTTGCCTCGACTTAGAAACGTGGACGAAATTATTTTGTCATTTCGTCCACGTTTCTAAACTTTTTTGCATAAAAAGCTTGACAATATTATTATATGAATATAAATAAAACCTTTTTTGTTAGTAAGTAAAAAGTAATTTAAGAATACCAGATAAAGGCTTTTAAGGGGAAAACATGCCGACCATTAATCAGTTAGTCAGAAAGGGCAGGAAGCGAATTAAAAAGAAGACCAATACGCCGGCTTTGAAAGGAGCTCCGCAAAAGAGAGGAGTGTGTACACGCGTATATACTTCAACACCTAAAAAGCCTAATTCCGCTTTGCGTAAAGTTGCAAGGGTCAGACTAACTACCGGGGTAGAAGTTACGGCTTATATACCCGGTATCGGGCATAATCTTCAGGAGCATTCGGTAATTTTGGTTCGCGGAGGCCGCGTAAAGGATTTGCCAGGTGTAAGGTATCATGTTGTAAGGGGTATTCTTGATACACTGGGGGTCACTGACCGCAGGCAGGGACGGTCAAAATACGGAGCTAAGAAGCCTAAATAATTTAATATTATGGTGTAGATAAATGCCCAGACGAAGAGAAGTTCCCAAGAGAATCACTATACTTGATTCCAAGTATAATAATAAACTTGTATCAAGATTTATAAAATCTATGATGCGGGATGGAAAGAAGAGCGTAGCAGAGAAACTGTTATACAGAGCATTTGATATCATCGAAAAAAAGACAAATGAATCTCCGGTTAAGACATTTGAAAAGGCAATTGATAATGTCAGGCCGTTAATTGAAGTTAAGTCGCGACGTGTAGGCGGCTCAACTTATCAGGTTCCTACAGAAATCAGACCATCCCGTCGGACGGCTCTTGGTATTAGATGGATTATCGGAATTGCGCGCAAAAGATCTGAAAAGAGTATGGATAAAAAAATGGCTGGAGAATTATTGGATGCCGCTAATAACAGAGGTGCTTCTGTCAAGAAAAGAGAAGATACTCATAAAATGGCTGATGCAAACAAGGCATTTGCTCATTATCGCTGGTAACTCTAATTAAGCGAAGACATATAGGATGATATTCTATTTGCCTTGAACCCGGTATCTTCGGCTATCGTTTAATCAGGGTAATAAAGTTATGGAAAATGTTTACAGCTCAAAGTTTTAAATGTGTTATTCAAGCTCTGAATTTTGAGTTAATTTTTAGGAGGACGGTAATATGGCTAAGGAGAAGTTTGCGCGGACCAAGCCGCATGTTAATGTAGGTACTATTGGTCATATAGATCATGGGAAGACCACTCTTACTGCGGCAATAACGAAGCATATGGGATTGAAAGGCATGGCTGATTACGTGCCTTTTGATGAGATAGACAAGGCGCCGGAAGAGAAGGAGCGTGGTATAACAATAGCAACGGCACATGTTGAGTATGAGACAGCTGCTCGTCATTATGCACATGTGGATTGTCCCGGCCATGCGGATTATATAAAGAACATGATTACCGGTGCTGCTCAGATGGATGGAGCCATATTGGTAGTAGGCGCGGATGATGGTCCTATGCCACAGACGCGGGAGCATATATTATTGGCTCGTCAGGTAGGCGTTCCACAGATAGTGGTATTTTTGAACAAGTGTGACATGGTGGATGATGAAGAGCTTATAGAGTTAGTTGAGTTAGAGCTCAGGGAGTTGCTGGACAAGTATGATTTTCCCGGAGATGATACACCTATAATTCGTGGTAGTGCGTTAAAGGCGTTGGAGAGTGACGATTCCGATAGCGAGGAAGCCAAATGTATATTTGAGTTAATGGATGCGATAGATTCGTTTATTCCTGAGCCTAAGCGAGATATAGATAAGCCGTTTTTGATGCCCATAGAGGATGTTTTCAGCATATCCGGTCGTGGTACGGTAGTAACCGGCAGGGTTGACCGAGGGATAATTCATGTAGGAGAAGATGTTGAGATAGTAGGAATCCGCCCGACGATGAAGACGGTTTGTACCGGTGTGGAGATGTTCAGGAAGCTGCTTGATGAGGGTCGTGCCGGAGACAATGTAGGACTATTGTTACGAGGTACGAAGCGTGAGGAAGTTGAGCGAGGTCAGGTAATAGCAATTCCCGGTACGATAACACCTCATACGAAATTTAAGGCAGAAGTATATATCTTGAGCAAGGAAGAAGGTGGACGACACACTCCGTTTTTTAATGGATATCGTCCTCAGTTTTATTTCAGGACAACGGATGTTACAGGGATATTGAGTTTACCTGAGGGAATAGAGATGGTGATGCCTGGTGACAATGTAACGATTTCGGCTGAACTGATAACTCCGATAGCAATGGAGAAAGAGCTCAGGTTTGCAATAAGGGAAGGTGGTCGTACTGTTGGCGCTGGAGTGGTAAGCGAAATAATTGAATAGTATAGAAAGATAGAAATAATGATTAAAAATACTCAAATAAGGATCAGGCTTAAAGCATATGATCATAAGCTTCTTGATCAGTCAGCACTTGATATTCTTGATACGGCCAATAAAACAGGAGCAAAGGTGGTTGGCCCGATACCCCTTCCGACAAGGATTAATAAATATTGTGTTTTACGCTCCCCTCATATAGATAAGAAATCAAGAGAACAGTTTGAAATTAGAACACATAAACGACTTTTAGATATCTTGGAGCCAACTCAGCAGACCGTTGATGCTTTGATGAAGCTGGATCTTTCTCCTGGGGTTGACGTAGAAATCAAACTATAATCGTTTACGGTTCACGGTTTTTCAATAATTACATAACAACTGATTGCTTTTATGTTTTATCAACCGTTAATTGCAATCTTTAAACCGTAACGGCTACTTAATATAAGGGATAAGTAAAAGCATGTGTAAGGGATTGTTTGGTAAAAAATTGGGAATGGCAGGTATTTTTTCGTCTGATGGAAAACATATACCGGTTACAGTAATAAAGATCGGCCCATGTGTCATAACCCAAATAAAAACAGTTGTTATTGATGGATATAATGCACTTCAACTGGGTTTTGGTGAAAAGAAAAAATCTCGAATTAACAAGCCGGTGCAGGGGCATTTAAAAAAAAGTGGCGAAGATTTTTTTGAAACTCTTCGGGAATTCTCTGTTGATGATCCTGATAAATACACTCTAGGGCATACAGTAGCCCTTGATTTATTTAAAGTCGGTGAACTCGTTGATGTTACAGGTACAAGTAAGGGGCGTGGTTTTGCAGGGGTTATTAAAAGACATGGATTCCATGGTGGACCAAAAACGCATGGTAGCCATAGCCATAGAGTTCCGGGTTCTATAGGTTGCAGCGCATGGCCGGCTAAAGTTATTAAAGGGAAGAAAATGCCTGGTCATTATGGTAATGCAAGAAATACCGTTAAAAATCTGGAAATAGTAGATATAAGGCCCGAGGAAAATCTGATATTGATAAAAGGCGCTGTACCGGGTTCTAAATCAGGACTAATTGAAATAAGAAAAAGAAATTACCTATAATAAATATATAAATTTATGTGTCTGTATTCTGAGATTTTTGAAAAATGTTCAATTTTGTTCAAGCTCAGGGAAGGCGACCAAATTTTAAATCAGGTTTAAATGCAGGAACAGGTTCAGTCTTTCAAATCTTAAAATTTTGAGACTGATACCGAAATTGGGCAAAATGGGACGTTTTTTAAAGGTCTCATCCTGAATGAGGAGATTATGGCTGTTGTAGATGTTCAAAATATTAATGGAGAGAAGGTTACACAGATTGATCTATCTGACAATATATTCAATGTGCAGGTAAAATCGGTTATTTTGCATGAAGTTGCAACAATGCAGTTAGCCTGCCGGCGTTCAGGTACCGCAGCTGTCAAGCATCGTAGTGATATAAAGGGTAGTGGAAGGAAACTGTTTCGTCAAAAAGGAACCGGTCGCGCACGTCGTGGCGATATAAAAGCGCCTTTGCTCAGAGGGGGTGGGGTTATTTTTGGTCCTGATCCAAGATCGTATTCTTACAAAGTACCCAAAAAGGTAAGAAGTCTGGCGCTTAAAATGGCATTGAGCAGTAAGTTTCAGGGTAATTGTTTATTTGTTCTTGACAGGATTGAGCTTGAGCGGATTAAGACAAAGGAATTTTTGAAAGTATTAGATACATTAAGCATAAAAAAGGTATTGATAGTAACTGATAAAAAAAATGAAAATCTGGAACTTTCATCCAGAAACATACCTGACGTAAAAATTTTAAGAAGTGAGGGATTGAATGTATATGACATTCTCAAATATGAGAATCTGGTTATTCTTGAGTCAGCGATAACGGCCATTGAAGGGAGACTGCTAAGATGATTGATTACGATATTATAAAGAGTCCTCTGATTACCGAGAAGACAACTATTCAAAAAGAAGCTTTCAATCAGGTTTCATTCAAGATCTCTCGTGAGGCTAACAGGATTGAAGTCAAAAATGCTATAGAGAATATATTCAATGTTAAGGTAGCTGGTGTGCGTACAATGCAGGTAAAAGGTAAGACCAAGCAAAGAGGTCGCATTATTGGAAAGCGCAAGGACTGGAAAAAAGCAATTGTGACATTAATGCAGGGTGAACGCATTGATTTTTTTGAGGGTGTATAGAACAAAGCGAGGCTTTATATGGCGGTAAAGAAAGTAAAACCTACCTCTCCAGGAAGGCGTGCTCAAATATATTCAACGTTTGATGAAGTTACAAGCACAAAACCTGAGAAGAAATTACTTAAAATAATTAAAAAAACAGGCGGACGTAATGTAAATGGACGTATTACGTGCCGACACCGCGGTGGTGGACATAAACGGAAATACAGAATTGTTGACTTCAAGAGGGATAAAATAGCGGTTCCCGCCAAGGTGGCATCAATTGAGTATGATCCTAATCGTAGCGCCAGAATAGCCCTTCTGCACTATAGAGATGGCGAAAAGAGATACATATTGGCGCCGATTGATCTTGAAGTTGGTGATGTCGTAGTTTCAGGGCATGAGGCGGATATAAAGCCAGGGAATACACTTCCATTAAAAAATATACCGCTTGGAACACATATTCACAACATAGAGTTGCGGCTTGGAAAAGGCGGTCAAATTGTCAGAAGTGCCGGCACATTCGCACAATTAATGGCCAAGGAAGCCAAGTATGCTCTAATAAAACTTCCATCCGGTGAAGTTCGCATGACGCTTATTAATTGCAAGGCAACCATAGGAAGGCTTGGCAATATCAGCCATGAGAATATATCCCTGGGAAAAGCCGGCCGGAAACGCTGGCTTGGCAGAAGGCCAAGTGTGCGTGGTGTAGCGATGAATCCGGTTGACCATCCAATGGGTGGTGGTGAAGGAAGATCTTCAGGAGGGCGGCATCCTTGTTCACCATGGGGTGTACTTGCGAAGGGCTATAAAACCCGCAAAAAGAGAAAAAGTGATCGTTATATAGTTAAAAAGCGTACAAAAAAATAAAGTTCACGGTTCACGGTTTTTTACTGAAATATGCAACGACTGAAGCATTTTAATCGTAAACTGTGAACGGTTACAGAAATAATATCAGGAGAAGTTATGCCACGGTCGTTAAAAAAAGGTCCATATATTGATTCAAAACTATTAAAGAAAATCTTGAGTGCTCAGGAGATGCGTAGTAGCAGGGTTATTAAAACATGGTCAAGACGTTCGACAATTATTCCTGAAATGGTTGGTATTACGCTGGCAGTACACAATGGAAGAAAATTTATTCCGGTTTTTGTATCAGAAAACATGGTAGGCCACAAACTGGGTGAATTTTCTCCAACACGGACTTTTTATGGACATGCCGGGAACAAAAAAACAAAACTAAAGAAATAGAAGTAACGTTATAAGATTAAGGAAATATTTAATAATGGAGATCAAAGCTGTAGCAAGATATGTACGCATTTCTTCTCAGAAAGTTCGTAAAATTGTAGGTGCTGTCAAGGGCAAACCGGTTGAAGTTGGTCTTGATACACTTAAATTTATGCCACATAAAGCAGCAGTAATTGTGGAGAAAATTGTTCGTAGTGCTGTGGCAAATGCGGATCAAAATTCTGATATAGATGTAGATTCACTGGTTATTCGTAATGTAATTGCAGATCAGGGTCCTACACTGAAGCGTTTCAAAGCAAGAGCTCGCGGTAGAGGTACAAGGATATTAAAAAGGTCTTCACACATCACGGTCATTTTGGCTGAAGAATCGGTTTAAATAAGGAGGTAATGGCTTGGGCCAGAAAGTAAATCCTATAGGATTGAGATTAGGAATTGTTAAAACATGGGAATCGAAATGGTATGCCGGGAAAAATTATTCCGATTATATCCTGGAAGATTATAATATAAGAAAATTTATAAAAAAGAAACTATACCATGCAGGCATATCCAGGATTGAAATTGAAAGATCGTCCAAGCGCGTCAGGCTCCGAATTTTTACATCCAGGCCCGGTATTGTTATTGGAAAAAAAGGATCTGAAATATCTCAGCTTAAGAAAGATTTAGAAAAAATCATCCCCAATGAAGTCCTGATAGATATTCAGGAGGTAAGAAAACCCGAGATTGATGCACAACTTGTTGCTGAAAATATTGCTCTTCAGATTGTAAGAAGAGTTGCATTCAGGCGTGCTATGAAACGCGGTGTTTCATCGGCTATGAGGTTTGGTGCAAAAGGCGTGAAGATTATATGTTCGGGACGTCTCGGTGGAGCTGAAATGGCCCGTACTGAATGGTATAAAGAGGGCAGAGTTCCATTGCATACTTTAAGGGCAGATATAGATTATGGTTTTATTGAGGCAAATACTACATATGGGATTGTTGGGGTAAAAGTATTTATTTTTAAAGGCGAAATTTTAGATAAAAAGGCTATAACTGTCTAAGGAGAAATAAGGACATGCTGAGTCCCAAAAAGGTAAAATTCAGAAAGCAGCAAAGAGGTAGAATGAAAGGTCTATCTAGCCGAGGATGTAACTTGAATTTCGGTGAATTTGGATTACAGGCAACGGAATGCGGCACAATTACATCTAAACAGATTGAAGCAGCCCGTATAGCCATGACACGGCATGTGAAAAGGGGTGGTAAGCTATGGATAAGGATATTTCCCGATAAGCCTTTTACAAAGAAACCCGCTGAGGTTAGAATGGGAAAAGGAAAAGGTGCACCTGAAGGATGGTGTGTAATTATCAGACCGGGAAGAATTCTTTATGAAATGGAAGGTGTTGACAAGGAATTAGCAATGGAGGCACTCCGTCTTGCTTCTCACAAACTTTCGGTTAAAACGAAATTTATTGAGAGGGGCAATGTATAATGAAGGTAAGTGAGATTCGAGAATTTAGCCTGGAAGAAAAGCAAAGAATGTTGGATGATCTTAAAGAAGAGCTGTTTAATTTGAATTTTCAACAAGAAACCGGTCAGCTCGAAAATCCGCAAAAGATGAAGCAGATCAGGCGCGATATAGCAAGAATAAAGACTATTTTAAAAGAAGCTAAAATATAACAAAACAGATAAAGAAAATAGATACTGCTATGAAAAAGCAAGGAATAAGAAGGCAACTGCTGGGAACGGTAGTTAGTAACAAGATGGATAAAACTGTGATAGTCATGGTTGAAAGAACGGTTAAACATAATTTTTATCATAAGTATGTTAGAAGACGTTCTACCTTTTCATCTCATGACGAAAATAATACATGCCGGATAGGAGATAAGGTATTAATAACCGAATCCCGGCCTATCAGCAAGTTAAAAAAATGGCGCGTAAGCAAGATAGTTCAAAAAGCTATTTTATGATATAAGGAAATTAAAGGCGATGATTCAGGCAGAAACGAGATTGACAGTGGCAGATAACTCGGGCGCTAAGATATTGTACTGTATAAAAGTTCTTGGAGGATCCAGGAGAAGGTATGCAAGTATTGGCGATATCATTGTCGTATCTGTCAAGGAAGCTATACCTAATGCCAAGGTTAAAAAAGGTGAAGTCTTGAAGGCTGTAGTGGTTCGTACAAAAAAAGAGATCAGAAGGCCGGATGGATCATATATAAGATTTGATGACAATTCGGCGGTTTTAATTAATGCAAATAAAGAACCCATAGGCACTCGTATATTTGGTCCTGTGGCAAGGGAGCTTCGATCCAAAAGATTTATGAAAATCATTTCGTTAGCGCCTGAAGTTTTATAGGATTGATATTGCCTGGGGAGAAGTGGCTTATGATAACAGATAAATGTCTTATAAGGAAAAATGACAAAGTCAAAATTATTGCCGGTAAAGACAAAGGTAAGATAAGCAATGTTCTTCAAGTAATCCGAAGGAAAAATAATAACAGGGTACTTGTGGAAAATATTAACATGGTAAAACATCATGTTAAGCCTAATGCCAAGAACAGGCAGGGTGGAATTATTGAAAAGGAAACGTCTATCAGCGCATCGAATGTTATGTTGATGTGTAACAAGTGTATGTCGTCCGTGCGAATCAAAATACAGGTACTTGAGGATGGTAATAAAACTCGTATCTGCGGAAAATGCAGTGAAATTATAGAGAACTGAAAACAGTTTTTAGCAAGGTATTATAATGTCGCAGTTAAAACGCTATTATGTAAAAGAAATTATCCCCAGGTTGATGGAGACCTTTAAGTATCAGAATGTCATGGAGGTACCTAAACTTGAAAAGGTTGTGCTGAATATTGGCCTTGGAGAGGCTATCCATAATATAAAATTGCTTGATTCGGCCGCAGAAGATATGAAACTTATATCGGGGCAGCAACCCGTTATTACACGTGCTAAAAGATCAATTGCTGCTTTTAAGCTTCGCGAAGGGATGCCGATCGGATGTATGGTTACCCTGCGCCATATACGAATGTATGATTTTTACAATAAAACAGTTAATATAGCTCTTCCTAGGGTTCGTGATTTTAAAGGTATTTCAGCTAAAGCTTTTGATGGTCACGGGAATTATACATTGGGGATCAAAGAGCATATTATTTTCCCCGAAATTGAGTACGATAAAATTGACAGAATTAAGGGACTTAATATAACAGTAGTTACAACAGCCAAGAATGACACAGAGGGGAAAGAACTTCTTAAGCTGTTAGGTATGCCATTCAAGGATTAACAGTGTGGCCTTTGCAAGGAGGATAATTTGGCAAAAACAGCTCTTAGAATGAAAGCTATGAGAAAACCAAAGTTCAATGTTCGGGCATACAATAGATGTTCAATATGCGGCAGACCAAGAGGTTTTTTGAGAAAATTTGGAATTTGTCGTATTTGTTTTCGCAATCTGGCCTCCCAGGGCATGCTTCCAGGGGTTATAAAATCCAGCTGGTAATTTTTTATAGTTATAATAAATAGTTTAAAGTTGTATGGTTACGGAGAAAACAATGGCGATGAGCGATTCGATTGCGGATATGTTGACAAGGATCAGGAATGCTGAAAAGGCAAAATTTGGTGCTGTTAATATTCCTGCGTCAAAGTTAAAAATTGAAATAGCCAGCATATTAAAAAATGAAGGTTTTATCAAGAATTATAAATTCATAAAAGATACCAAACAGGGTATCTTGCGTATCTATCCTAAATATGGGCAAGGACAGTCAAAAGTGATATTTGGCCTTAAGCGTGTCAGTAAGCCCAGTAGAAGAGTTTACGTAAAGAGTAAAGATATAAAGCCTGTTTTAAACGGCATGGGAATTGCGATTTTATCCACATCTAATGGGATAATGACAGATAAAAATGCCAGGAGTAAAAACATAGGTGGCGAGGTTCTCTGTAATATATGGTAGCCAACAGGAGTATTATTATATGTCTCGAGTAGGCAAGAAACCGATATTGATACCTGATAAGACAAAGGTATTATTTAAAGATGGGATAGTTACTGTAAAGGGGCAGAAAGGCACTCTTGCAAGATCTGTACATCCTTTAATCAATCTTGAAATAAAGGATGGCGTTATGAAGGTGATCATGAAAGAGGAGAACAGGGTCAGCAGGTCATTGCAGGGCCTTACTATAAGTCTTGTCTCTAATATGCTGACCGGTGTAACCATAGGATTTGAGCGTGTTCTGGAGATGAACGGTATAGGTTATCGCGCTACGCTTAGCGGTAATCATATAGTTTTTAATCTTGGATATTCACATCCTATTAATTTTGATCTGCCGAAGGGTATTTCTGCATCTATTGAGAAAAATAATATTATAAAACTTTCCGGAATTGATAAAGAACAGTTAGGACAGATATCGGCAGCAATTAGACGATTAAGACCGCCTGAGCCGTATAAGGGCAAGGGGATCAAATACGCTGAGGAATATATTCACAGAAAAGCAGGTAAAACCGGTGCTAAATAAAGTAACAGTTTACGGTTCACAGCGCTAATTGTAGGGTGCGGAGCGCCGTGCCCCCTACATCTGGGTCATTTTCTAATTTGCATATGGGGATAAATAAGATGGGTTCGTTGGATCAAAGAAGACTTTCTCGTTTAAAGAGAAAAAAAAGAATAAGAAAATCTATATTTGGCACACAACAAAGGCCAAGGCTGAGCATTTTCCGAAGCGCAAAACATATTTATGCGCAGATAATTAACGATAGTACTGGCCATACCTTGGTTTCGGTATCAACTTTGGAGCAGCTAGTCAAAGAATCCCCTGAATGTAAAAATAAAATTGCAGTGGCGATCCTTGTTGGAAAACTTGTAGCTGAACGTGCGAGTGAAAGAGGAATTAAGAAGGTAGTATTTGATCGGAATGGTTTTTTATACCACGGTCGGGTTAAAGCGGTTTCTGATGGTGCTCGTGAAGCTGGCCTGGATTTTTAAATGCGGTTAAAATGTACACCTTCCTTGAACGTGAAAAAAATTTCCAGTTTTTGTTCGGGTACTAAATAAGGAGGCGGAATCTTGTTTAAACGAGATGTAGACGAAAGTCAATTAATTGATAAGGTAGTTCATATTAACAGGGTGGCGAAGGTAGTTAAGGGCGGTCGCAGATTTAGTTTTAGCGCTATAGTTGTTGTTGGCGATGGAAAAGGTCGTATCGGTTATGGTTTGGGTAAAGCGGGAGAGGTGCCGGAAGCAATCCGAAAAGGTATAGAAAAAGCAAAAAAGAAGATGATTAAAGTTTCTCTCGTTGACGGTACAATTCCCTTTGAGGTTATCGGAAAATTCGGCGCAGGAAAAGTATTTTTAAAACCTGCTTCAAAAGGGACTGGAGTTATAGCCGGCGGTGCTGTTCGTGCTGTGTTAGAGGCAGTCGGTGTAAATAACATTCTTACAAAGTGTATTGGATCCCATAATCCTCATAATTTGGTAAAAGCTACTGTTACAGGACTGAGTCAACTTCAAAGTCGTGAACAGGTAGCTGCCAGACGTGGCAAAAGAGTGGAAGATTTGTAAAATAATAATTATTGAAATATTGAAAATT
>DAOURZ010000164.1 GCA_030627475.1 Deltaproteobacteria bacterium
GAATATAGGTCATAAACTCTTTGTCATACTCTTTAATCGTGAGGTAGCCGGTCTGAAACAAAAGCGGAAGCACAGCAAGGTTTTCAAGTTCATAGGCGCCTAACGATTCCTCCCTCACCTCCATTTCTTTCAACCTTTTTATGTCAAAGTTTTTCTCTTTCATCAGTTTTATCAAAAAACTTGGCGTCGCGCTCTCAAACCAGTAATTGCTGAATCTGGCATTGTCAAACAGAAGAAGCATTGAAAACGGATTAAAGACCTTTTCACAAGTTCCGCTGAAACAAAAACCATTGTACCAGTATGTTATTTTTTTAATCAGTTCTGGTTTGCTTACCCCTTCTGATTCCGCAAACTGATCTGCATGGTCTTTAAAGTTGTCCACCATCTCCTCTCTCGTTATCCCGAGAAGCGATGAATGCTTCATATCCATGGAAATATCTTTCAGATTGTTAAGCCCGCTAAAGACTCCAGCTTTTGAAAACTTACTCACCCCTGTTAAAAGCACAAACCTGATGTATTCATCACACGCCTTTATGATGGTGTAAAAACCCTTTAATATCTCGCGAAGTTCAACTGCCAGTTCCTTGTTTTCAATATTGTCAATTATCGGTTTGTCGTATTCATCAATGAGGATAACAACTTTGTTGATCTCGCTAAGCCTGGTCAAAAGTTCATCAAACTTGATATCATACTGCGTTTGTTTAAGGGTGATTCCATAAAGCTGCGCTGTTTTATCAAGCTGATATAAAATATAATTTACCAGTTCATCGCTGTTGAGCGCCTTTGATTTACTGAAATCTATCCTGATGACAGGATGTTTTTCCCACGCATAATCTGACTTGTATATCCACAGATCTTTAAATAGCTCTCTTTCACCTTCAAATATCTCATTTAATGTGGAGATGAGCAGACTTTTGCCGAATCTTCGCGGCCTTGAAAGGAAATATACGCCTTTTGGATTTTTTACGAGATCAAATATCTTCTCGGTTTTGTCCACGTATAGATAATCATTTTGAATTATATCACGAAATGTTTGTATCCCTATTGGAAGATTTTGCATATTTTTGCCTTTAAAAAGCTTTTGGACAGGATTAACAGAATTGACAGGATTTTTTTGTAAAATCTATGTGCAACGCGTTAAAAATACACCCTTTTTACGGATCCTACATTTGCTCTCCGTCTTCCCATAATCCCTCTCTCTATTTTCCCTATCTGCGTTTATCTGCGTCCATCTGTGGCTGAACATCTTCCTCACCCACTTCTCTCACGGCCCCAAACCATGCCCCTTTTTCCTTCAGATAGTCCAATGCCCTCAGATACAAATTCCACCAGTCCGGTTTTATAATGCCATTGGGCTCTGTTCTGCTAATTATCATCCAGCTTTTCGATCTCTTCTAAAATAGCAGCAAGAATGCGATAGGCTGTTTGCGGAGAGACATTTGCAGGCTGCCCTTTTTTGATATTCTTATGAGCAACCCAGTCACGGTAACGCTTTATCTGTTTTGCATTGCCCAAAAGATTTTTATCCACACTTTCTTTAAACAGATCTAAAATGTCTTTAGCCTTCCAATATTCAATTTCATTCTCAATTTTTGAGTGAACCTTATGCTTGAATTTGTTGGCATCTTCATTCAAAACAGCTTTTGTCTGTTCCTGAACATATTGAATAATAATTCTCTCAAAAATTGCCCATAAAGATATTATGACAAGATCGTCAGACTCACTGCAGCTTCTTAAAATCCATCCATCAGCTTCTTTCTTCTGGGCGCCCACAAACCGTGTTCTGTTCAACAAGTCTGTTTTTTCTTTTATTACAGATCGTTGAGCGACTTTCAGGCAATCTCTTGTTATCTGATAGGTATTCCAGACCGGCTTGAGGGCATTGGAATCAATCATAATCAGACACTCCTGCAAGAAGTTCCAGAAACAATTCTTTATCTATGAAATGAGCTTTTCCGCGCAGCTTGTCTTCAACCCAATACCAGCCAGGGGTATCTATGAGCCCTCGATACAACGGTCTTGATACTGGTTTTTCCACATAATCATCGACCGACATTGAGGTAATTATACTGGGGCCGCCTTTATCTAACGCTATTATCGGAATTTTATCTAATTTTCCAATAAGGTCTATTCTGCCTTCTGCCCCAATAATCCATGCGCCGACCGGACGCACTTCAGCAACGTATTGGTTGTAAGAGTCCAATATTTTGAGTATAGGAGCATTATATTGTCCGGAAGCTTCTTCATTAATCTGAATATTGCCGGCCTCGGTTTTCAGCCCTTTTTCTTTTATCCAGGAATTAATACCTTTATATAGCTCCGCTACCCTATCAAGGTATTGTTCCAACCTTTCCTTGCCGGATTTATTCATTTTCAATTTCCTTAATCATTTTTTTCTCACAGAGTACACAAAAATCACAAAGCTTTTTTGTTTTTTCTTTGTGTACTCTGTGTACTCTGTGAGAGATATTGCTTTTTATGAATGTTCTCCCCAACCTCTCTCACCGCCCCAAACCAGACATTCTTTTCCTTCAGATAGTCCAATGCCCTCAGATACAAATTCCACCAGGTCTTGTTGATTATGCCGTTCGGATGCCAGAGGAGTGTCAGAATGCCGCCGACATTTTCCACTGCTTCTGCGATCTGAACCAGTGCCCGGGCGACCCTAAAAGGTTTTACCGTTCCGACGAGAATAAATATATTCAATAGTATTGAAAAGAAAAAGAACAATGTTTTTGATTTTTTCTATCAATATATCCAGTCAATCCAGTTAATCCTGTCAAATATATCTGCGGCTATTTGTGTAACCCTGTTGTCTTTTCAATACAATTTCTAATATTTCATCTAACTTTTCTAAGGTTTCAGAAACGGTCAACATGGAATCTCTTCCAAATCTTTTTCCATGGGCAATTCTATGTCTGTAATCAATAATTTCCTTCAATTTATTGTTTAGTGCTGCAGAAATATTACCCGACAAAACATTTTGAATTCCTGAAATATTATTTATATCTTGCGTACTCTTAACGAATGATTTGATTGAAGATGAAAAGGGTTCACTCTCTTTATAATGAGATTTTAGTATTTTTTGGGAATGATTTATTGCAATCGGAATATTGTTGAAAACAATTTTCTCAAATGATGCGACAAGATTTAAAATAGTATTATCTTCTAAATCTTTTTGAACTGTGTCAAAATATTCTTTTATCATATTTTTTCGGTCTTTCGTTTTTTTACCAATAAGGTTCAACCCAAGATCCGTTAAATACTTGTCAGTTTTATCGGCAACAGCTCTTTCTTTAGCTTTAATACATAGTGTCAGCAAAGTGTTATGCTTGTTAAATACATGAAGAAGCTCTTCAGACTTGATAGTTTTTGTTCTCTTTTCAAACATTACTCTTCTATCCATTTCTCTATTGCTTTTTCAAGTGTTGTTTTTGTTAACAATTCTCTGTCACGACTATTTTGTTTGCTTACCAAGAACCAATTATCTTCACCGTTATCACGAAAAAGGATTAACATAATTCCTTTACTGAATTCTCCTTTAAAATAAAAATCAATTCGGCCTTCTCCTCCTATAATATTTCTCCCAACAGGTTCGAGTACGATATTACCTGTTGCGTAAGATATTTCCATTTTATCAATCGAATATGTTCCAATATGTTCTTCGAAAACAGAGATAGGTAAAAGTTGAATTTTTATGAGTTCCTCATCTTCCAGCTCAGCAAACCAGTCATCTTGAATTTTCTTATACAGCCGGATCACAGAATCAATCCATTCGTTTTTGTTTTTTTCCCAATCGATTTTTGAATCTTCACGACTATTGCGCAGTTCTTTTAATGTGTTTTTAAGACTCATGTTTAGCCCTCTTCAGTTTGTTTGAATCAAAGCCTAACCTTCCAGAAACCATTATTTTTATTCGCCTGTTTCCTTTTTTGTCATACCGTCATGTATATATACAAATTATCATATATCTTTTTTATAAAAACAATAATATGTTCTTTGTATTTAAACCTATCCGCGTTCATCTGTGTTAATCTGCGGCCAAATAGCTCCCCCAACCTCTCTCACCGCTCCAAACCACGCATTCTTTTCCATTAAAATCGCAGCAGGAATGCAATAGGAAAGAGCTGTTTAAATCTTCTCAACTACCCATTCGCCTATATTTTTATCCATAAATTCAACACCAAAAAGATAAATTTTTCTGTCAGTTCCCTGATACTTTTCAAAATATCCTCTTTCCTTGATCTGCCTTAAAGCATTGTCCTTATCCCCGTTGAATTTAAACTCAAAGATATAGACATCTTTATCAATAATAACAGCATCTATCCTGCCCTTGTTTGTTTTTACTTCCGCTTCCACTTTTAAGCCGATCAGAGAAAATATCAGGTAAAAA
>DAOURZ010000177.1 GCA_030627475.1 Deltaproteobacteria bacterium
ACCGCTTGTTTGGCAAGCCACTCTTGGTAATCATTCAAATTTTTCAAATCCCAGCTATCATATTCCGCCACCTTTTTAGCAAGTCGGAATGGTGTCGTTAAATAAGTTTCTTTTTTTGTATTAAAATTGGCACGCTTCAATTCATCTTTTTCCAATAAAATCATATTTCCGAGACGGTCAGATATATCGTTAATACCCTCTCCAAACTCTTCATGCCAATTCTGCTCAGGATTATAGGGGCAGATATGTTCTAATGTGGTTTTTGCAAAATCGGATTCATTACCCAGTTGATGTTCAATTTCTGATAGCAGGAACCTGATTTTTTTTGATGACTGCCTGCTGGGCATTTTATGAAATTCGAATGAATTTTTAAAAGTATCATCCCTGGGATACAGAGTTTGATACTCTTCACCGTTTTTTACATGACTCGCTCGTTGGTACTCATTTTTAAACACTTTTATCGCAATCCGGTTATACAGCCTTTCCTGATCATTGGGTGAATAACGGCATATGACATTGTAACGTATTGAAAGTACGAATAAATATCGAGTCAGCTTAATAAATTCATTAGCTGAAAACTGGCTGAAAGCCGCCATCAAAATAGTAAAAGGCTGTTTAATATTAAACAGATTTAATCCTTCCAGGTCATGCCGTATTGGACGATAATTTTCATCCTGAGAGACCCACCATTCATCATAGGGACTAAGTAAAGATGCATATACAGGTGCGCACTCTGTTAAGGAATTTAAATAATTGTATGAAGACTCAGGTGTATCGGATAGTTGCCGAATAGATTTAAACAGATCTTTTTTAGTGACGAGCTTTTTCTGGAAATTATGATGGTAGCGGATAAAATCGGTAAAATTATTTTCTCCCAGTTGGGATACGATAGCCGACCAATCTTCATCCAGATCATTTAATTTTTCATCCGGCACATCATCCTTACTGGTGATGACAGAAAAAATGTAATTTTTCAACAAATCAGGGGTAGAGAGCTGTACACCTCGTGCGTTCAAGGTCTCAAACACTTTGTAGGCATTCAGATCATCCTGAACCACAATTTTGGTGAACATCATGCCTGATGTGAGTTGCTCTACAAAGGCAGCAATTTCGCTTCCCGTATCTCCCATCTTTTTTTTATTGAAAAAATCAAAGCATTTTCTTAATAACTTATTCGTTGCTGTGAGGCCGCGTGAATTAGGGGCTGCCAGTTTTGAACAAATACTTTTATAAAAATGATTATTATTGCGATTCAGAGAAAGTTTACTGCTCACTTTTAAGGAAACAATATCTTTAGCGCCGATAAATCTACTGCTCAACTCCTTTAATCGCTCTTTATTATTTTCTGCGTCTTTATCATCATTAATTAAATCCTGAATCTTTTTCATGGCAGTTAAAATAATCAATGTCGATGTCACCAGACGTTGCTGTCCATCAATGACTTCAAAACTATGTTTTTCTTTTCGTTGCAGAACAATATAGCCCATATAATGATAATGTTCTTCAGCAAGAGTTTCAATGTCCGCCCATAAATCCTCCCATTGTTCCTGAGTCCAGGCGTAATCCCGTTGAAACCTGGGCACAATGTACTTTATACCATTGCTGAAAAGTTCCTGAAATGTCTGATTTGTTGGCTCCATTAACATAAAGTTATTCATTATCTGACTCCTTTTGTTACTTCGATCTTGCCTGTAACTGCTTCGCTGATCAGGGCGGTGCGATACTCTTTTTGCAGAGCGATGATTGCAGAGACAAGACATGCAATACGTATCAGCCACGTTCATTAGGAGAATTTTTGAAGATTAAATAATACGCCACCGGCACAATAATCAGCGTAAACGCCGTTGAGGCAAAAAGTCCAAAGATCAATGCCCAGGCCAGACCGGAAAATATTGGGTCAAGGGTGATCGGCCAGGCGCCCAATGCCGTGGTTGCGGCAGTGAGTACTATCGGTCTGAAACGTATGGCGCCACTTTGCAGGATAGCTTTCTTTAAGGGTAGTCCCTGCTTTAAGGCATCTTGAACAAATTCTATAAGGACAATAGAGTTCCTTACCACAATTCCTCCAAGCGCAATCATGCCGATCATACTGGTGGCGGTAAAAAACACCGGATTTTGAAAACCCTCTATCGGATGGTTTGTGAGCAAATTCAGGATCAGGAACCCTGGCATTATTCCGATTATTGTTACCGGAATAGCTATCATAATAATCAATGGCATGAAAAAAGAACCTGTTTGTATAATAAGGAGGATATAAATCCCGATCATTGCCGCTCCAAAAGCAATGCCCAGATCCCGAAAAACCGTCAGGGTAATCCCCCACTCACCTTCTCCTGCCCACTCGACCTTCGTTCCAGCAGGCATGGGATTTTTTTTAAGCCTTGACTGCATGTCCAGAATGGCTTCGGCAGGGGCCCTGCCTGCTGTCTCTCCAAAGACATACACGACTCTTTCTAAATTTTTATGATAGATTGTCTGGTCTTCCCGAGTATGTACGAATGTACCCAATTCGCCGAGCTGCACCATGTGGCCGGTAGCAGTCTTCACAGTTATCTGCGACAGATCCGCTACACTCGATCTTTTTGCTCTCGGCAGGATTAATCTGATGAGAAGAGGTTGTCGTTCGCCCACGAGATGTACTGTTGCCGGAGTACTTCCTGACAGGGCTAATCTCATTGTATGAATTACCGCATCAGTAGATACTCCGTGCAAAGCAGACTTTTCTTTGTCCAGAACAAAATCAATTTTATCCCGGGGCGTTTCAACAATGTCATCAATATCAACTACAAATGGTTCCTCAGACATAATGTCTTTGATATATGCGGAAGCTGAAATAAGCTCCTGCCAGGATTTGTCAGGGTCGCCATAGATTTCAGCGACTATTGTGGAAATAACAGGGGGGCCGGGCGGCGCTTCTACAATTTTGATATTTGCATTCAAACGTTCGGCAATTTTTTCCAGATCATTACGTAATCTAAGTACTACTTCATGACTCTGCTGTTTACGCTTTGCCTTATCAATCAGGTTTATTCTGATATCTGCAACATTGCTTCCCTCTCTCAAATAGTAATGCCGCACCAATCCGTTAAAATCTATCGGTGAAGCAGTCCCCACGTAAGACACATAATTGATTACCTCTGATACACGCTGTAAATACGATTCAAATGCCTTAACCACTGTATCGGTTGTTTCCAGCGTGGTTCCCTCCGGCATATCAATCACTATCTGAAACTCATTTTTATTATCAAAGGGAAGCATCTTCAAAGGAACCAGCCGGAAAAAAGCAAGAGAAACAGATAAAAGCAGCAAGATCATAACCCCTGCAAGCAACATAGTACTTTTTTTACCTGATTCCAAAAACGGCGATACGACTCTGCGATATGCCTTTTTGATCCACCCGGGAGTAACATCATGACTTCCCTTTGCTGCATCTTTAGCACCGGAAGCTTCACCAAACCGCTTCAGCAAATGATAAGAGAGCCATGGAACTATAGTTAAAGCGCTTACCGTAGAAAAAGCCACTGTCAGCGGTACATTGGCTGCCATGGGTGCCATGTAGGGGCCCATCATCCCGGTAATGAAAAACAGAGGAATAAAAGAAACAATAATTGCCAGTGTTGACATGATGACCGGCGGCAATACTTCATTCACGGCATAAAGTGTGGCCAATAAGGGCTTTCTTTTGCGCATCAGGATATGACGCTGGATATTGTCCACATTGGTAATCGGATCATCTACCACCAGCCCCAGCGAGAGGATCAAGGCAAAAAGGGTCACTCTGTTAATAGTATAACCAAAAAGATAGTTGACAAACAGCGCCATGGCAAAGCTTATGGGCACTGCCAGGGCCACGATCAGTGCTTCCCTCCACCCCATGGTAAACGCAATTAAACTGACAACGGTAATAATGGCAAAAAAGAGCGAGGCTAACAGGTCATCCACTTTCTGGTTTGCAGTTTCACCGTAGTTTCTGGTAATTTCAACCCTTACACCGGACGGAATAACACTCTTTTTTAATTCCTCCACTTTCTGTAAAATATTCCCGGCAACAATAACGGCGTTTGTTCCCTTTTTCTTGGCCAATGCCAGAGTAACACAGGGAAACGTTGTCCCATCCGGAAAGCCGATTCCGGAATAACTGCGCGCTTCTTCCGGCCCGTCAAAAACTCTTGCTATATCCCGAATAT
>DAOURZ010000050.1 GCA_030627475.1 Deltaproteobacteria bacterium
AAGCGCAGGAATATCGGAATATTCCTGCGCTTACGCAACGCAGTTAGGCGGGATGAATCGGTGTTTAAAAAATGATTTTTATTCCCACTCTTTTAATATCCATGTTTATCACAATTGCCCTGATCCCTTTTTTAAAGGGTTTGGCGATCAGGGTGAACGTTATGGACGTTCCAAATCAGAGGAAGGTTCACTCCTGCCCTATGCCGAAAAGCGGTGGAATAGCAATGGCACTGGGTGTGCTTGTTCCGATTCTTTTCTGGGTACCTACGACTGAATTTGTAAGTGCTGTCCTGATTGGAGCTGGAATTATAGTCTTTTTCGGACTGATTGATGATATCAGGAACCTCGAATGGAAAACAAAGCTTGCCGGCCAATGTGTTGGTGCTTTGGTTGTTATTCTATATGGGGGCGTAAAAATTAAGAGCCTGGGTATGCTTCTTCCAAATGACGTCCTCCTGCCAGATTGGTTTGCTATACCGTTTACGCTTATTGCTATTGTTGGGGTGACCAATGCTATCAACCTCTCCGACGGTCTTGATGGGCTGGCCGGAGGCATATCCCTTCTCAGCTTTATCTGTATCGGATGTCTGGCCTATTGTGGTGAGAATATCGTTGTTGCTTTATTATCAATTGCGATAGTTGGGGCGATTTTGGGTTTTCTCAGATTCAATACTTATCCGGCTGTCCTGTTTATGGGTGATGCAGGGAGTCAGCTTCTCGGTTTTCTTGCGGTGACTTTTTCCCTGACTCTTACTCAGGGAAATACTTTTTATACCACTCTTTTACCATTAATTCTTTTGGGATTTCCCGTGTTGGACACACTGACCGTTATGTTTGAACGTTTGGCCAGGGGCAGGTCAATTTTTGCAGCGGATAAAAATCATTTTCATCACAAACTTATACGCTTAGGCCTTTATCATACAGAAGCTGTTCTTGTTATTTACATATTTCAGGCCTTTCTGGTTACCTTTGCTTTTATTTTCAGGTTCTACTCGGAATGGTTTTTTTTGATTTTTTACATATTTTTTTCAACAGGTATTCTTTCCGGATTTTTTATTGCAAAAAAGAAAGGCTGGAGATTCAAGCGATATGATCTTGTTGATAGGGTTATCAAGGGACGGCTAAGAATACTTAAAGAGAAAAACATCCTTATAAAGGTTTCCTCCAGAATCATTGAGGCAGGTATCCCTTTGTTGCTGCTTTTTACCTGTTTTCTTCCCACAAGCATACCCACATATTTCTCATTCATTTCAATGGCTCTTTTTGGACTGCTTTTTGTAACGTTTTGCATCAATAAGAAATGGATGAGCGCTGCGCTGAGATTGATTTTATATCCATTGATTCCTGTTATATTATACTGGGGTGATATGGATATGGTCGTCTGGATGAATGATAATTTGGTAGTGCCTTATAACCTTTCTTTTGGCTTTCTGTTCTTTTTTGTTATTTTGACGCTCAAATTAACGAGGAGAAAAAACGGGTTTAAAAGTACCCCTATGGACTTTCTGATCCTTTTTATTGCATTGGTGGTACCGAATTTTCCGGATAAACAGATTCAAAGTTACCACATGGGCCTAATGGCAGCCAAAATTATCTTCTTTTTTTTCAGTTATGAGATTCTGATAGGAGAGCTTCGTGTGAATTTGAACAAACTCGGAGCGGCTACCATGCTGGCTTTGGTGATTATAAGTGTCAGGGGGATACTTTAAATAAAATAGAATTTTTATTTTTGGACAGGATATACAGGAGGGTTTATGAAGAGTCCGCGGTTGTTTATGGGTTTGTTGTTTTTAGTCGCTTTATTTGGTATGGATTTTATTTTTTCTCAGGAAGGAGAAACCGCCGAAGATTACCTTATTTACCCTGCAGATGTGTTGGAAATCTCTGTTTACGGAGAGAATGAATTGACCCGAAAATTGATTGTTCGTCCGGATGGAAAGATCTCTTTCCCGTTGATAGGTGATATAAAGGTTGCCGGACACTCACCATCTGAAGTGAAGGCAATTATTGACAAGAAAGTCAGCGTCTTTATTCCTGAAGCGATTTCTGCCGTGATCGTAGAGCAGCCGGGGAGTCTGAAATATTATGTTGTGGGTCAGGTCGCCAGGCCCGGAATGTTTAACGTTGCTTCCTCATTAACTGTTTTACAGGCATTATCTCTGGCCGGGGGTCTCAAAACCTTTGCGGATGAAAACAGTATAATAATCATACGAGGTCACGGAAAGGATGCCAAAAACATTTCGTTCGATTACAGCCTGGTAAAGAAGGGTAAGCATCTGGAGCAAAATATCTTGCTGGAAAGGGGCGATGTGGTTCTGGTTCCTTAGGTAATCCCTGTGACGTTTGACAAAAATAGAGGGTTCGGTATATGTTTAGCGGCTTGTTGAAAAGTTTTTTAATTATATTGGCAGCTTTTATTTCAGTGTTTTTATTTTCTGCTCCATCCTGGAGTGCTGATTGGGAGGTTTCACCCTGCGTTACAATAATTGAAGAGTATGATGACAATATAGATTTTTCCGTTGATGAGAAAAAGCGCTATGACTGGGTTACCTATGTGAAACCAAGGGTAGAAGGTATATACCGAACTGAAAGATTTAGTCTGTTTTTTGACTCGGGCATAAAAGCGGAAAAATATGTTAATTGCGATGATAAGGATAAACTTGAGCTCAATACCATTGATCATGATCACAAAATAGCTTTATTATATGCTCTTTCAGGTAGCTTGAGTTTGAGGACAGGGGGGTACCTCAAGGAAGACGTAACGGGAGATGACTCGGGAGATGACTCGGGAGATTGGGAAGACCGCCGAAAGTTTGGAGGCAACCTGGGATTTAACTATGTTTTTTCGATGCGTTTTAAGCTTTCCGGAGATTGGATCCGTAAATATATCAAGAATCCGGACGATCCTGATTATAATTATGAACGAGTAAGAACCGACACTTTGAAACTGGCTCCTCAGTATGTGTTAAGCCCTCGGACCAGCCTGTTTCTCAATCTGGAATATAACAATACGGAACATGAGAAAAACTTTGCAACCGATGAGCTTGACAAATCTATCGTTGATTACAATATCAGTCCTTCTTTTCGTCATGATTTTACAGAGAATTTTTATGTTTCCGGGAAAGCCGGCTATTATCATGCTGAGAAGAACATTGAAAGTGATGAAGAAAGCCGGAATGATTTTTTCTTTAAACTTTCATTCCATAAAGACTGGGAGAGGGTATCAATGGAACTGCTGACAAGCAGAAAATATTACGGTGTCGAAGATGAAAAGAGAGATAAACTTGTTTTAAAAGGGAGTTACCGGTTTAGTGATAGATTAAGGAGTGGTCTAATTGCTACTTTTCGCAGAAATCACGACGGGGATAACAAATATAATAACAGTGATTATTATATTGTATCTCCTTCTCTTAGTTATAATTTGACCCCAAGCGTCACATTGAAAGCGTCTGCGGACTATTCAAAGGAAGATTACGATAAGCGCAGTAACGAGGACAGGGAACGTTTCATGGCGAGGCTATTTTTGAATTTTACATGGCCTCGGTTTTGGAGTGGTCATTAAGGAACGGAGATAAGAAATGCAACAACAAACACAACTTTCTATCGACTATATTGCGATATTGCGAAGAAGAATCCACTGGTTGATCTGGCCGGCACTAATGATTTTTCTTGTGGTTGCAGTGGTGGCCATCTCTTTGCCAAATGTGTATAAGTCTGAGGCTACTATTATGATTGAGGAGCAACAGATAGCAGAAGGATTGGTTCCGTCCACAGTCACCACATACGCTGATCAGAGAATCCAGACTATCAAACGAGAGGCGATGAGCAGATCCAAGATACTGGATCTGGTTAAAAAGTTTGATCTCTATCCGGACCAGAGGCAAAAGATCAGCATTGATGCATTGGTGAAGAAGGTGAAGGAGTCTATCAGCGTAATACCTCTAAGTGCCTCTGTTAAAACGGGAAAGTCTAATCGCTCTGGCTCTGTTACTATTGCCTTTATTCTTTCTTTTGAGGGGAAAAACCCACGTAAAGTGCAAGCTGTTGTTAATGATCTGGCCGCTTTTTTCCTATCCAAAAACCTGAAGGCCAGACAAGCAAGCGCTAAGGGTACAACCGATTTTTTGCAAAAGCAGGTTGGGAAGGCAAGGCAGAGCGTTTCTGAACTGGATAGAGAAATTGCGAAATTTAAAGAGGCTCATATAGAAGAGCTTCCTGAATTTATGCAACTAAATCTGCAAAAGGTAGAAAAAATTAACGAGAAAATAAATAATGCTGATCAACAGATACTTGCTCTTCAAGAACAGAGCATTCTGGTAAAATATAAACTTGCTTTTGTGGATCCACACTCCGGAGTGGGGGGACGGGTTTTGTCGAATGAAGAAAAGCTTCAAGAGTTGGAGCTGAGGTATACCGGGCTTAAATCCAAATATTCGGAAAAACATCCAAAAGTTAATGCCCTGAAAAAAGAAATAGAGATTTTAAGAAACATGGTAGAACAGTTTCAGGATCTGAATCAGAAAAAAAACAGATTAAAAGAACTGGAACAGAATCTTGCCCAATTGCTTTCCAGATATAGCGATCAACATCCTGTGGTACGCAGGATCAAGACAGAAATTAAGGAGCTCAAAAAAGAAATTGAAGTCGAAGAGAGCTATAGGAACAATCTTGAGAAAACAGACAAAGTGAATATTCGTAATGTTACAAATCCGGCGTACATAAACCTGCAGTCGGAACTTGACCGGATAAATTTACGCTTGGCATCTCTGGAAAATGAGAAGAAAGCTCTAATAGAGGAAGAAAAACAGATTTACGTCAAGCTTAGAACCATGCCCGATGTGGAAAAGCGATATAAAGATCTCCTTATGGATCGTGAAAATGTCAAACGAAATCTTAATGAATTACAAAGAAAGTTGCAAGTGGCAATGGTAGCGGAAGGTATGGAGGAAGGCCAATTAGGAGAGAATTTTACCATGACGCAACCTCCATTTCTGCCGGATGAGCCGTATAAACCGAACCGTATTGCCATAATGCTTTTAGGGCTTATTCTCGGCATGGGGGTCAGCGTAGGAATGGCTGCGTTAAGGGAATATACCGATCATTCTGTCCGGCTGCCGGAAGAGATCGAAAGGTTGAGCGGTCATGCCGTACTTGCTATAATTCCCCACATGCAGTCCCCCGGGGAGCAAAGGAAAAAAATAGTAAAGTCTATTTTCATCATGTTAGCGATTATCGGTGTTTTGGCTATTGGATTAACCATTTTCTATTATTTTATGAAAGGCTGTTGAAATTTTTGAACGATTGTTTTTACATTCATTTCTGATTGCCTGATTGGGAGATAACATGAGTGAAATAAAAAAAGCCCTGGAAAAGGCCAGGAAAGAAAAAAAAACTCTTTCAAAAGAAGCGTTGGAACATGCCGGGGGAATAAAAAATTTACCTGAAGATATTATTGCGTCAAACAAGGTTTTTTTACCAGCTTATTCTCAGACAAAATCTGTACAAGTTGACCTCAAGAAACTGATTAACAGAAAGGTCTTTTCTATTCTTAAAAAAGATGAGGTGGCCGACCAATATAAGTTTCTTATGACCAGGATTCTTAACAAGACAAGACCTGATGGGCATAATACCATTGAGATTACCAGTTTCAAGGAGGGAGAGGGAAAGAGTCTTACCTGTGTTAACCTGGCCATTACTTTGGCCAGGGAGTCTCGACAAACTGTCTTGCTGGTTGATATGGATTTGCGCAGGCCAAGCATTCACAGCATACTTGGCATTGGTAGCACACCTGGACTGAAAGACTACTTTCTGAACGCCACACCTGTTAAAGAGATGTTGATCCACCCAGGTATAGAACGTTTGACTGTTCTGCCGGCTGGAGGCCGCATGGATAATTCTACTGAGATCATGGATTCCCACCGCATGGAGGCTTTAATCCATGAAATCAAAACCCGCTACAAGGATCGTTATATTATCTTTGATGCTCCTGCCTTGAACGTCTGTTCGGATCCACTGATTCTTGCCTCCCACGTGGATACGATCGCACTGGTAGCCCGTTCCGGCTACACAACCACTGAAGATATCACCTCGGGGATGGCGTTGCTCAAGGATAAGAACATTTTAGGTATAATTTTGAATGATAGTGGAATTAGCAGGGGATGGACGTATTAGCAAAACAAAAATTCGAAATTGGATTTCGGATTTATTCTTGACTTAGGTATTTAGTAGATTATGTATACAAAATTCTATAGCTTAAAATGCAAACCGTTTGAACTTTTGCCTGATCCCCGGTTTCTTTACGCGAGCAAGAACCATGATCTGGCTCTTACTCATCTTGAGTATGGGATCATGGATAATAAAGGTTTTATTGTACTTACAGGGGATGTAGGTACGGGCAAAACCACGCTCATTAATTTTTTCCTCAGCAAAATTACTACTGATGTTAATACTGCTTTTATATTCAATACTAATATTGATCCAGCTACCTTTCTGGAAATGGTGGCAAACGATTTTAGTCTGCATATTCCTGACACTCGTCGGTCTACCCTCTACGATAGTCTCTATCGGTTTCTTCTGGATGAGCATATACACGGACGACGCTCCGTGCTTATCATTGATGAAGCGCAAAACATGCCTCAGGAGACTCTGGAAGAGGTACGAATGCTCTCTAATTTTGAGACAGAGGAAAGCTATCTTCTACAGATCATTATAGTCGGTCAGCCCCAGTTGCGACAACGTCTGAATGATCCTGAGCTGGCCCAGTTAACACAACGGATTTCCGTTTATTACCATCTCGCCCCTTTGGAAAAATCAGACATCAGCCAGTATATTAAACATAGATTAAAGGTGAGTGGTTACCCTTTTCCTGACTTGCTTTTTACCAGCGATGCCATAGAAAAAATATATGATTATACAAACGGTGTGCCCAGGTTGATTAGTTCCATCTGTGACACAGCACTTGTGTATGGCTATGCTGATGAGATTAAAACCATAGATGCGAATATAATAAAACGAGTTATTAAAAACAGGGGCATTGATCCCGGTATTCAGTATGAAGAGGAAAGAGTAAGCAGGAATATTAAAGCATTGCCAGAAAAGGAAGGAACAATTAACTCAAGAGCCAGGATCGAAAATAACATCTACTCGGAAATTTCAGATATCCGGCAACGCCTCAATAACATTGAACAGAGAACGAGTAAATTAGAGAACGTCAAGACCCATCAGACAGTTTCCAAGCTCATCAAATGGCTTAAAAAAATGCTGAAAGAGAATCAGAGGTTGAAGGAAGCATACAAGGCCTCGGTGAAATCCAGGCTTGATAATCAGAAAGACTCCGGCACTATCAATAAAGATCTTTAGGAACGTGGACACAGAGGGGACAGGATAGTTTTTTTATAGAGATTTACGTTGAGATTTCAGGTATCCGATATAGAATATATTGGTTGCAATGCCTACTGCTGTGCCCAACATATTGTTAAACATATCCACGAGCGAGGAATGTCGTGTCAGTGAGAAATACTGCAATGATTCAATACCAAATGTGAAGAGCGTTCCTGTTATGAAAACAAATGCTGCGGTTTTCAGCGATGATTTACAGTGACGTCGGAGTGCGGCATGCAAGAGAAACCCTATGGGAATAAAAATGATAATATTCAGAATGACGTCCCCAAACAAATTTGAATTTTTGGAAAACAATCCATAGGAAAAATCCAGATAGGATTTTTTTTGGGTTTGGATTGCAGGGGGAATATACAAATCCAATGGGGTTTTGGTTTCACCGCTGTCACCAATCCTGTCTCCGTGTCGTTCCTCAAATAAATAACGGGCGACCAAGCCTTCAGACGTACGACACATTTGTTCTTTGGATCTTGATTCTGATAACCATCCGGCAAGATAATTCTGATGAATTTCCTTTTCAGCCAAT
>DAOURZ010000023.1 GCA_030627475.1 Deltaproteobacteria bacterium
TCCAAAGGAACAGGAGATAGTTATGAGCTATTGGGAAGGAGGATATCCGCCTTATGTATCTGTTGCAGAGAAAAAAGCAAAAGCAGCCAAAAAGCTGAAGCAGCTTAAAAAGAAAAATCCCGGCATTAAACCGGTTGTCATTGAGGGGAAAGCTATTGCCTTGTCGTGGTGGGGCAAGTCATGGAACAAAAATCTTGAACGTTATGCAGACTACAGCAATCGAATCGGCAGGGGACGAAGTTATGTCCGTCATGGAGCGGTGCTGGATCTTCAGATAGATTCGGGAAAAGTCGAAGCCCTGGTTCAGGGGTCGGGAGCAAAGCCATATTCTGTGATTGTTAAGATAAAGGCGATTAACGAAAAGAGTTGGCAGGAAATCAAGACCGCTTGCGGGGGCAAACTGGATTCTTTGCAGGAGCTTTTGGCAGGAAAATTTCCTAAAGCATTAAGTGAAATTTTTATAGAACAGGGCACTGGCCTGTTTCCATCGCCAAAAGACATAGAATTTTCCTGCAGTTGTCCTGACTGGGCATCTATGTGCAAACATGTGGCTGCCACTTTGTATGGCATTAGCGCAAGGCTTGATGAAGATCCGAGTCTGTTTTTCAAGCTCAGAAAAGTCAGAATGAAAGATCTGGTAACCGAGGCTGTGGAAGACAAAACCTGCAATTTGCTCGAAAAAGCCAAAAAGAAAACAGAAAGAGTTATTGCAGAATCAGATCTATCTGATGTGTTTGGCATTGATATGGAAGAACCCGTTGTTCCGATTAAAAAGGGTGCTAAACCCAAACCCGGGTCCATGCCCAAAATTGGTAAATCCGGGGAAAAAAGCGCCACAAAACAGACCGTCTCCAAGAAAAAAGCTGAATCTGTATTTGATACTGTTGCAGGAATTATCAGGAGCAGCAAAAAAGGTGTAAATGTTGCGCTTATTAGAAAAAAAACAGGATTTAATGACAATCAGATACGAAATTGTATTTACAGAGCAAACAAACAGGGCAAAATCAAGAGACTGAAAAGAGGGATTTATGTGTCTTCTTAACCACCCGGCTTTCGCTCTTTAGAAGAAAAACCCGCCAGAAAGTGGAAGTTATTTTTGGGCGAGTTTCATGTGTCTAAAAAAAGATTTTTATTATTGCGAAACCAGCCATAAGCAATACCACAAATGCAATGGCAAGGATATTGAAGTATTTGTCAATAAAGACTTGAATCTTTGGGCCGAAAAGATAGATAAGTCCTCCAACCAGAAAAAAACGTGCTGCTCTTGAAGCCGCCGATGCAATTAAGAACACGGTGAAATTTATATCAAATGCTCCAGCGGATATTGTAAATACTTTATAGGGAATTGGTGTAAATCCTGCAATAGCGATAGCCCATGCATCGTATTGCATGTACAGATCTTTGATATATTGCATTTTGTGGGTCAGGCCGTAAAGCTGGATGATCCTTTCGCCCACACTAATCATAAACTGCCATCCGATCAAGTAGCCTAAACATCCGCCAATCAAGGAGCCTGCAGTACAAATTAGAGCATATTTAAACGATTTTTTTGGTATAGATACAGACAGGGCTATTAGTAAAATATCAGGAGGTACAGGAAAGAAGGAAGATTCGCAAAATGCAAGCACAAATAATGCCCATGATCCATAAGGTGTTTTAGCCCAATGGAGAACCCAGTAATAAAGACGACGAAGCATTTATTGCTCCCATCCATGTTCACCAACAAGTTTGACAAATCTGCACCTGCCCAGGTTTGTTTCGTGAATACCGTCTTTATTTTTGTAAAGCATGATTAATTTCTGAGAATATTGATCTCCCACCGGTAAAACCATGCGCCCACCCATTGCGAGCTGCTCAACCAACACTTCGGGGATTTCCGGAGCGCCTGCGGTAACGATAATGGCGTCAAAAGGACTTTCATCTGTCCATCCTGTAGTGCCGTCAGAATATTTGGTAACAATATTGTGATAGCGAAGTTTGTCAAAAAGCCCGCGTGCTTTAATTAAAAGGGAGCGAATGCGTTCTATTGTGTACACACGGAATGTAATTTCTGCAAGAATTGCTGCCTGATATCCTGAACCGGTTCCAATTTCAAGCACCCTGTCATCTTTATCCAATTGCAATGCCTGTGTCATTTCAGCAACGATAAATGGTTGCGAGATGGTTTGCTGTTCGCCTATGGGCAGGGGGAAATCACCATAAGCTTGATCCATTAGCGCCTCACTTACAAAAAGATGTCTTGGAACTTTGCGAAAGGCTGCAAGAATTTTCGGATCAGTTATCCCGCGTGATTTAATCTGCTTTTCAACCATTTTTTCGCGCTGACGTTTATATTTTATGAGATCCTTTGTCATGATTGAATCATTATCAAATCAACGAAGTTACGTCAAGAATTTAGACAGGAGATAGCAGAGTCATGTCTGACAGGTTGACGGATGGAGTTAATTTGAGGTATATAAGGCACACACGAATGTTTGAATCTACGAAAATGCGTTAAATTCATAACCTTTTAAGGCCATTATATGTACGGAATAAAACATCTGATAGTATCCGTTCTATTTACTTTTCTTATTGTTGGTTTTGGTACTGCCGGCTACATGATTATTGAAGATTGGGAAATTTTAGATGCTTTCTATATGACTGTAGTTACAATGGGGACTGTCGGATACGGCGAGGTTCATGAACTTAGCAAAGCCGGAAGATTGTTTACTGTTTTACTTATCTTTTTTGGAGTGAGTTACTTTGTGTATGTAACTGGTGTTGTGGTACAATTTATGGTTGAAGGAAGAATGAGAACCATGTTGGGGAGAAGAAGATTGGATAAAAAAATTAACAGATTAAAAGACCATTATATTATTTGTGGATATGGACGCATCGGAAGGGTTCTCTGCAAAAATCTGCAAAAAAAGCCTCTTGGTTTGGTTGTTATAGAGAAAGACAGAGAGCTTATTCCGCTCATGGATGAAGATAAAGTTCTTTATGTATGTGAGGATGTATTAGATGAGGCAAGCCTTATTAAGGCTGGAATAAAGCGGGCAAAAGGACTTGTTGCCGTTCTATCTACTGATGCGGACAATGTATTTCTTGTCTTGACGGCAAGACAACTTAATCCCGATCTTTATATAATTGCACGGGCGAGCTATGTCGAATCAAAGACAAAATTACAGGCAGCAGGGGCAAATAATGTTGAATCACCATATGAAATGGGTGGTACAAGTATAGCTCAGAGAATACTTCGTCCTACAGTGACGAATTTTCTTAACCTTGCTGTTAGTGCCAAGTGTAAAGACATTCAGATGGAAGAGATAGCTGTAACCTCTTCCTCCAGGCTAACAAATGTTATGTTAAAAGATTCGGGTATCAGGCAGCGGTTTAATCTTATAATAATTGCAATAAAGAAGTCAGATGACAGCATGTTGTTTAATCCTTCTTTTGAAACACTTATCAAGGCTGGGGATACTGTTATAGCGGTAGGGGAAGAACCAAATCTGAAAAAGCTGGAAGATATATTGAACCCTTAGAAAGCAGGGTCAGGGAATCCCTAAACCCTGCCCCCCCGTTTTTATATTTTATAAATTATTCTTTCGTCAGTAATTATTATATCAACATGTTTGTCGTGGGATTCAACGGGAACTTGCTGAATAATCTGGCACTCAAGGGATATGGACACCTTTCTGGTCGTTATAGAAAGTTTAGGAATAAATCTGTCGTAATATCCTTCTCCAGTTCCTAACCTTCCCCCTTTTTCGTCAAAAGCAACTCCAGGGATAATCGCTAAATCAATACAGTCAATAGGTACTATTTTGCAGCGATTAATATCCGGTTCCAGGATACCTCTCTGACCAATTATCAGGTCATTATCAAGGTCATCAACTTTCATCAATTTCATTGTATGTTTTTTGATATCAAAGGCAGGAAGAATTACAATTTTGTTGAAGTCGAAACATTTTTGTAAAATATTACGGGAGGCTACTTCCATCTTTTTATTAACATAAAGCAAAACGGTTTGTGCTTCAAGAAAGTTTGCAAATTCAAACAAATTATCCTTAATTTGCCTGGTTTTTGTTGATAGTTCTTTATCAGAAAGCCCTTCGAGTATCTTTGCTATATTATCGCGTATTCCTTGTTTTTTTTCTCGAATTTCTTCCAAAATATCCCCCTGTCCCCCCTTCAAGGAGGGAATAAGTTTCTCATTATAACATAATTAATGTATACAAATTAGGTAATTAAAGTCAAAGCGCAATTATTATTGACCAAACAATAGCTCTATGATAATTTTAAAAAAATATCATAGCATTCGGCGTTTCAAGCTCTGTCTTGCTTTATTCTATTCGAAGATAGAACTACTTCTAAAAAATATAAACCGGCAAATTAAAAATGCCGTATAAACCTAAAACATAGGTATGTTATGCTGGAAATCAAGTTTGTTATTCAAAATTTATCTTTAATTCAAGAAGTTCTTTCAGCACGAGGTGAAACAGCGGATCTTGAAAGTTTAGTAAGTTGCGATGTGAAACGCAGAGATTTTCTCCTTGAGATAGAAGCTTTGAGGCATCAACGCAATAAGGTCTCCGAGCAGATAGCAATTATGAAAAAGGAAGGTGAAGACACAAAAAAAATTGTAAATGAAATGCGTGACGTTTCGGGTCAGATTAAGAATTTGGAGAAATCGTTGACCGAAATGGAAGAAAAAGTAAAAAGCATCCTTATTAGATTACCCAATATTCCTCACGCATCCGTTCCTGCAGGAAAAGATAGTTCTGACAATAAAACTGTAAGAAAAGTAGGGAAATGCCCGGATTTTGATTTTGAACCCAAACCCCATTGGTTACTCGGTGAAAATCTTGGAATTTTTGATTTTGACAGAGCTTCCAGAATGACCGGAGCGCGTTTTCCTCTTTATTTGGGCAAAGGAGCAAAATTAGAAAGATCCCTGATTAATTTCATGCTTGATGTTCATACTACAGAAAATCATTACAAAGAAATTCTTCCTCCTTTTATTGTAAATCGTAATAGCATGACCAATACCGGACAGTTGCCGAAGTTTGAAGAGGACCTTTTCAAGCTGAGTGGCTGGGATTATTTTATGATACCGACTGCTGAAGTGCCGTTGACCAATATTCACCATAATGAAATATTGGAAGAAGGCAAACTGCCCATTTTATACACTGCCTGTACTCCATGTTTTCGGTCTGAGGCCGGATCTTATGGCAAGGATACAAGGGGATTAATAAGACAGCATCAATTTAACAAGATTGAGCTGGTCAAATTTTCAACACCCGAAAACTCATATGATGAGCTTGAGAAATTATTAAATAATGCGGAAGAAATTCTTGAAAAGCTGAATCTTCCTTATCGTGTGGTTGATCTTTGTACCGGAGATCTTGGTTTTTCCGCAGCCAGGACATATGATATTGAAGTCTGGATGCCAGCCCAAGGTGTTTATAGAGAAATTTCGTCTTGCAGTAATTTTGAAAGCTTTCAGGCCAGGCGTGCAAATATCAGATTCAGGAGGAAAGGGAAAAAAGGAACCGAACTTGTGCATACATTGAATGGATCCGGCCTTGCTGTTGGCCGCACGGTTGCGGCTATACTTGAAAACTTCCAGCAGTCGGACGGATCTGTGGCAATTCCTGAAGTACTTCAATCATATATGAAGGCTTCGTCAATTCAAAAAGAAAAGATTTGAAAACGGTTTACAGAAAAGAGTCTATCCATGAAACTTGAAAATTTTCCGGAAGATATTCAGCCATATCTGATTCCCGACCCGGATGCAAATCAGGAAGGCAGGCTTATATATCGCTGTTTGGGATGCGGGCTGGAATACGGCATAAAAAAATTGCTATACACATGTCCGGAATGCGGGCAGGTATTGCTTATTTATGATGCAAATTTTGACAGGCTTAAAAAAATTCCCGGAGAATTGTGGCACAGGATTTTTGATTATCGCAAGATGCTAAAAATTTCCGCTCTAAAAGGAATTTATTTATATCATGAATTTATTGGTCCAATTATACCTTTAGATTCAATCGTTTATCTCGGAGAAGGGCATACGCCGGTTATTGAAGCAAATTCTTTTTTGCAGAAAAAGGCCGGAATCAGATTTTACTTTAAAAACGACGGGCAGAATCCAAGTGCGTCCTTTAAAGACAGAGGTATGGCAAGCGCTTTGAGCTATATATCCTTTATCGTAAGCAAGGGATATATTCCTTCTGATATCCTGGCGATATGCGCTTCTACAGGAGATACTTCCGCATCTGCGGCATTATATGCATCTTATCTTAAACCCAATGTAAAATCAGCAGTACTTCTTCCATATAAGAAGGTAACTCCGCAACAGTTGTCGCAGCCTTTGGGAAGCGGGGCATCAGTTTTTGAAATTCCGGGTGTGTTTGATGACTGCATGAAAGTTGTTGAAGCTTTGTCGGAGAAATATAATGTAGCGCTGTTAAACTCCAAAAATGCCTGGAGGATACTTGGTCAGGAGTCATATTCCTATGAGATCGCCCAGAATTTTGAATATGATATGAGCAACAAGGTCATAATATTACCTATCGGAAATGCAGGTAATATTACAGCAGTTATGAGCGGATTTTTAAAATTTTTTGAAACAGGAATTATAAAGACATTACCAAAAATAATTGGGGTGCAATCAAGTCATGCCAATCCTGTTTACAAATATTACCTGGAGCCTGATACAAAAAAACGGAAATTTGTTCCTGTAACAGTAAAAGCCAGCGTGGCTCAGGCAGCCATGATCGGTAACCCTGTATCAATGCCACGTGTAATCCATCTCGTTGACCTTTATAACAGCATGTCTGACAAACAGAATGTCTTTTTTGTTGAAGTGTCTGAGCAGGAAATCATGGACTGGGAGCTTTTAGCAAATCGGAACGGACACATCGCATGTACTCATGGCGGAGAATCGCTGGCAGCTCTTGTTTCGGCATATGAGCAAAAAATTATTGACAAAAATGATGTTGCCATTGTTGATTCAACCGCTCACGCATTGAAATTTTCCGGTTTTCAGGAGATGTATTTTGAAAACAGATTTCCGAAAGAATTTGAAATTTCTCCAAACCCGGATTTAATTAATTCTCCTGTTTTTGTCCGGCCAAAAGACCTTGAAAAAGTTCCCGCACCCGGCAAGCCGTTAGCTGAAAAAGATTTTCAACAATTTGTCAAACGTGTATCAGAAGAAATAGCTGATGCTCTGGATCTGAAAAAAGTTGGAAATGCTTAAATCATTAATATCCATTTTTTTATATTTAATAATATTTATTATAAGCCCTCTTAATGATGTAAACGCAGCTTTTTTATATAAAAGCTATGTAATCAGGAAAGATAACGGACGGGATATTTTGTGCGATTCTTATATCGTTCAAAAAAATGATTGGGTATCTAAACTTTTCAGCCAAAGAGGTGAAATTTCACAAAAGGATTTTCCCGAATTTTTAAGCATATTTAAACGTATTAATCCACATATTCATAATGTAGATAGAATCCTGTCTGATCAGCATATTTTTATTCCCTTAAAGATATTGAGCCATGGTTCTATGATGGGCCAATCTGCCGGAATCGTTACCATTCCATTTGTAACCATCTCAAGCATACCTGAAATTCTACAAAACCACTCAATAACATATACAATAAAAAAGGGAGAATGTTTATCACGGCTAATTGTGCAGGGTTATCACACGGATGAGGCAACAACAAAATTATATAGAGAAGGAATGAAATTGTTCAGGTTGATTAATCCGGAAATCGTTGACCCGGATATTATTCGTGTCGGTCAAAAAGTTTATATTCCCAATCCATCTATTAGAAACCAGTCCTGGTACAAATATCTGTTTGATGCTTTCGGCAATATTGTAGAAGAAATTGTGACGGACGATAAAGCCAATTTATATGCAAGAGATGAAATAGAGATTAAGCCATCGTCTTTTAAGCAGCTGGCTCAAGCTCTGGATGCAAAACTCCTGAATAAGGGTATATACTATTTTCCGATACAAGGAGAAGAGGATTTCGGTTTAGATACTTCTATATTTCCTGTTATAGAACTTAAAAATCAAAGCAGAATAATTTTTCAGGAATATGATATCCGGAAATATGCTTTGAATGCGGTAATGTCATTTTGGAAGAATGTAATAATTATTCCGGTTTCCCAGGAATTATCTTCAGAGCAACTATTTGATTTGGCTATTAATTCGGTATTCAAAGATAGCGTAAAAAATAAGTTGTCATTTTCAGATCAGGGCATGGAGGTAAATATTGCTGCAAGGTGGATAATTGAGACTGTGTGTATAAATTTTATTGAAAATCCGGATGAACGTACACCAGATGCAATTTGTCGCTATCTTGAATCCCGGGGCATAATTGTCAAAGATATAATTAAAGATGGAAAAATTATACATCATAATACAAAAGCGGTTCAATCCTGTAATGCTGATAATAATGTATTTTTTATCAAAGACAGGGAAAGAAAAAACATTGTAAAGGATTTGCTTAAAGCAATGGGCTACGGATATGAGCAAAATATCAACATTACATTTCCATACAAAGGGATTCAAGTCGAAGCCTTATCAAATCTTATATCGTTAAAAGATGATTCTCCACTGATTGTTGACTTCGGGAATATCTATGGTGAGGCAATAGAAGCTATTAAAAAAGCCGGTATGGATGTCATCCGGATAGATACAGGGGATAAAATAAATACTATTATAGAAAAACTTCTTAAAGGTATGGGGCTTGATTATACAACCAATCCAATGCTTTTTGTCGCAAAAAGGCCTGGAAAATATAATACGTCGTTGAATATACCGGGATTTCTGGTTGGAGATGTTGATAGCCACAAAATACTTATATCGACAGTCCCTCTACATAACGAACTGATTCAATTTTTAAGGAATAGAGACTTAAAAATCATTTTTTTGGCGAACCCCCCCTATCTTTTAGCTTCTTAATTTATCCGATACTTCCCTTGTCAATTTTAAAACTTTTTTTGCATTTTCCAGGCTTAAGGAACCTGTACCGCAGCTTGGAGTTATTAAAGACTGAGACAGGATCTTAGACCTGTCAAATCCAGGAGTTTCCAACTTGCGCACTTCATTTTCCCATCTTGTTACAAGCGAATCAGCTGTCTCTTTTTCGACATCTTCTGCTTTTGAAGTAGGCACTATGCCCCATGCAATAATACGTCCTGATTCCACAAATTTTCTAATATGATCAGCGTAGAGAATAAATTTGTCAAAAAAAGAATAAGCATCAAAGCTGATTATATCTGCTGAAGATTCGAAAACAAGCGACCAGTCAGTATTGGCGCAAACGTGTATCCCCGCAAGACCGCCTTCTGAATGAATGGCTTCTATAACTTCTTCAAAACATTTTTCAACTTCGTCCCTTGATATGCTTATAAATGCCGATGAGCCAAAACCTGCAAGCGCAGGTTCATCAAGAAAAATAATTGCAGGAACTCCAAATTTTGAAAGTTCTCTGACCTGCCATCCGGCCTTGAGAGCCAAAAGCTTTACAGCCGCATCCCTTATCTGTTCATTATAAAAGATAGCCTTTCCATCCTGGTCGTTTATCCCCGTGCAAAAAGTTACAGGACCTGATATCTGGCCTTTAACTGCAAATAGAGGAACGGAAACGGCCTTTAATTGCTTTGTAAACTCAAAAAACCCTTTTGCCGTATCTTCTGTCAAAACAAATCTTGATTTGGCAAGGTCTGCTCCTCCTTCAACCACAGCTATGTATTCTTCATAAAATTCAAGAAAATCTTCGCCAAAACTTTCTGCGCTTGTATCTATATAAGTTCTTTCTTTTTCAACTACAAGACCTGGCAAACCGGGAACAAACTGCGCAATCATTCCTTCTTCTTTATAAACCGGAAGCTGAACCCATAAAGGAATTTCAGGAGTATGTCTGAAAACAAGTTTTACGGCCTCTTCATGGTTATCTATAGGAAGGCTTCCGATTAAGACAGGAAGACCGTTTGCCTGAAAGTTTTTAATCACAATTCATTCTCCTTTTCTTTTTGTTTCGTCCATAGTACATAATACTTAGGGTTCGCACAAAAATAAGTTGGCAATTTTAAGTGTTGAGGCGCCCGTCTGGCAAGGCGCGAAAGCGCA
>DAOURZ010000109.1 GCA_030627475.1 Deltaproteobacteria bacterium
CTGGCCAACATGAGCCATGAGATCCGGACGCCTATGAACGGCGTTATAGGCATGACAGGTCTGCTTCTTGATACGGCATTAACTTCGGAGCAGTTCGAATATGCAAAGACCATTAAAAAGAGTGGGAATTCGCTACTGGCAATCATCAACGATATCCTTGATTTTTCCAAGATAGAGGCCGGAAAGTTTGCATTGGAAACGCTTGATTTCGATCTTCGCATGACCCTTGAAAACATGATTGATGTGCTGGCGGTACGCGCACATGCAAAAGGTCTGGAGATGGCCTACCTGATAGAGCCGGAGGTCCCTGCGTTGTTACGTGGAGATCCGGGGCGGCTTCGACAGATAATAACCAACCTGATCGAAAATGCGATTAAATTCACGGCACAAGGCGAGGTAGCTCTGCACGTGACCCTTGATAATGAGGATAACGGCATGGTCATGATCCGTTTTGCCGTGAAAGACACAGGCAACGGGATAGCTTCGGACAAACTTGATATTTTGTTTAATGCCTTTACCCAGGCGGATTCCTCTACTACACGCAAATTCGGCGGAACCGGCCTGGGTCTGACTATTTCAAAACAGCTTTGTGAAATGATGGGTGGGCAGATCGGTGTGGAAAGCAAAGAGAGCAAAGGCACCACGTTCTGGTTTACGGCCTGTTTGAATAAGCAGCTCCCTGACCGGAAAATGGAGATTGCAATGCTGGATTATGTTTCGCTTAAGGGGCTGCGTATCCTTGCCGTGGACGACAATGAGACAAACCGGCGGATGGTCGCAGGCATGCTTTCGTCCTGGAAGTGCAGGCACGAAGAGGTCGAGGATTCCGCGACTGCGCTGGACAGGCTTAGGACAGCCGCAGCATCAGGAGACCCGTTCCGCATTGCCATTCTTGATATGCTTATGCCGGAAATGGACGGAGAGACCCTGGGCAAAATGATCAAAGACGATCCTGCCTTGCGTGATACTGTACTGGTAATGATGACCTCGATCTGTGAGCGAGGCGATGCCGGCCGGTTTGAGAAGGCGGGATTTTCCGTGTATCTGACCAAGCCGTTAAAGCAGTCGCAACTCCTTAAATGCCTCATGACGGTAATCGGCCGTAAGCCCTCGAACCAGAGCTTGCCGGACAGAATTATCACCAGATACACAGTGGCAGAAGAAAGCAAGCAAAAGACTCGCATCCTTCTGGCCGAAGACAACATCATCAATCAGAAAGTCGCATCAAAAGTTCTCGAAAAGCTCGGCTATCGCTCCGACGTTGTTGCCAACGGCCTGGAAGCGCTTAAAGCGCTTGAAACGATTCCTTATGACATGGTACTCATGGACGTGCAGATGCCGGAGATGGACGGATTGGAAGCAACCAAAGAGATCAGGAGACGGGAGGAGCTCACGGCTCAAAAAAAAGATGCGGGTTTTTTCGGAGAACCTTCAGCTTTGAGCTTTCAGCATTCAGCTCAATCGAAACATATTCCGATTATTGCCATAACCGCCCACGCCATGAAGGGTGACAAAGAAATATGTTTGAAGGCCGGCATGGATGATTATTTGACCAAGCCGATCCAGCCGGTCAAATTTGGAGAAACAATAGCCAGATGGATTTTGAGGAAAAAATCATGAACAGCCAAAATGATGCGCTTTTGCAAAGTTATATTGATGAATCATTAGAACATTTATCTGACATTGAAAATGACATACTGGCTATAGAAGATGAAGGAACAAAAATAAATAAAGAGCTGGTAAATAAAGTATTTCGTGCCGCACATTCCATAAAAGGAGGAGCTGGTTTTTTAGGTCTTGCCAACATTAAAGAACTTTCTCATAAAATGGAAAATGTATTAGGTATGATCAGGAATCAGCAAATTGCTCCAAACGCAGAGATCATTAATATCCTGCTGTCAGCCTCGGATGCGCTTAAAAATCTTATTAATAATGTCAGTTCCGGCGATGAAATAGATATATCAAAACATATTAAATTGTTGAGTTCTGTTGATGAAACTTTGCTTCACACATCAGATAACAAGCTTGATCACGATACAACATCAAATATGGTTGATATTTCATTTCCTGATAGAATCAGCATTTTTACAGTACCAAAAAATGATATTATCAATGCCTGGAATGATGGTCAATATATTTACCTGTTTGAAATTGATAAAGCTTATAATGAAAGCATAAAAGATAAAACCCCTCAAAACATCCTTGAAGAGCTGCAAAATTCCGGCAGTATTTTAGCTACAAATCTTGATAAAAATACTGCTTGTACATTTGAAGACTATAAACATGAAGATAACCATCCATTTGCCGTATTGTTTGCCTGTGTATTAGAACCCGATAACGTTGATGCATTGGTTGAAATTGACAAAAAATATATTTTCAAACTCACAAAAGATTTAAATATTCAGCCCATTGATCAGCCCGATGTTATAGAACATTCAGGCAGCGAAAAACCTGAATCAAAATCATCAGCAATAACAACTGCGAAAGAACCTGTTTTAAAAGAACCCCAACTGAATGATAAAAAGCGAATTGATTTACACAACACTGTTGATAAGAGAACAAAAGAGAAACCGCGTACAGGTTCACAAATACAAAATACACAAACAAGCCTCAGGATTCATGTAAAACTTTTAGATTCACTTATGACTTTGGCAGGAGAAATGGTGTTGAGCAGAAATCAACTGTTACAGAGTATATCATCAGGCAGTTATAGTAATTTAGAAGCTATAGGACAAAGAATAGATATAATTACTTCTGAGCTGCAGGAAGCTATCATGCTCACCCGTATGCAGCCGATAGCTAATGTATTTAACAAATTTTCTCGTTTGGTGCGTGATTTTGCCAAAAATTTGCAAAAAGAAATTGAATTAACGATTCAAGGAAAAGATGTTGAATTAGATAAAACCATAATAGAGGCTATAGGCGATCCGCTGACTCATCTGATTCGAAATTCCGTTGATCATGGAATAGAAATGCCCGATGTAAGACATAAGGCAGGAAAAAATACCATAGGAAAAATCATATTAAAAGCCTATCATGAAGCCGGACATGTCAATATTGAAATTTCTGATGATGGAAAAGGTTTAGACGGCGAAAAACTGGCAGCAACAGCGGTTTCTAAAGGTTTTTTAACCGAAGAACGAGCTAAAATAATGTCAAAAAAAGAAAAAATGTATTTGATATTTATGCCCGGTTTTTCAATGGCTGAAAAGATAACCGATGTGTCCGGACGCGGAGTTGGCATGGATGTTGTCAAAACCAATCTGGATAAGTTAGGGGGACTTGTAGATATAGATTCCTTGCCTGGAAAAGGTACAACAATCAAGATTAAACTCCCTCTTACTTTGGCAATCATTCCAAGCCAGATCATTCTTGATCAAGGAAACCGATACGCCATTCCACAAGTCAATTTAGAGGAACTCTGCAGAATTCCTGCTAATCAGGTTAAACACAAAATAGAGATTGTAGGACAAGCTGAAGTTTTAAGACTGCGTGGAATCTTGCTTCCATTGATAAGACTATCTGATGTAATTGGAGATAAACGAACTTATTATAACAATGAAGATGAAAATCTGAAGAAAGACAAAAGGCAAAATATTGCAGACAGAAGATCAAGGAAAAATCAACTGTTGGTTAATAATTCATCCAAAGATAAGTATATAAAAAATGGATCGGAATTTATTAAACGTGATTCACAAGACAGGCGGTATCACACAGAAAGTGCTTTTAATGTTGCTGTGATCTCAACAGGATCAATGAAATATGGTCTGATAATTGATAAACTTTATGACTCTGAAGAAATTGTTGTCAAACCTTTAGGCCACCATCTCAAATGCTGTAAAGGATACTTGGGCGCTACAATTATGGGTGATGGACGGGTAGCTCTTATACTGGATGTCATCGAAATCGCAAAGATGGCTGAACTATTTTCCATTGAAAGTTCCGACAAAGCTTTAGATAAAACCATAAAAGATAATAAAAGAATCAAGACTGAAAAAAAGAGATCTTTGCTCGTTTTCAGAAATGCGGAAAAAGAGCGATTTGCCGTTCCCCTTAACCAGGTTGTGCGCATTGAAAAGATCAAAAATACAGATATCGAAAGGGTGGGGAACAAAAAAGTTATACAATACCGTGGCAGGAATCTTGTTGTGTTCAGGATTGATGAACTAGCTGATGTTAAACCTGTAGCGCTGAAAAAAGACTTGCTCGTTATTATTTTTATCCTTGCAAACAGGGAAGTTGGTCTGCTTGCTATTGGACCGATAGATGTGAAAGATGTAAAAATATCAATAAAAATGGATGAAACCACTCTAAAACAACCAGGAATATCCGGTTCTATAATAATAGATAAAAACACTACATTGTTAATAGATATGTTCGATTTGGTTCATACATTAAGTCCTGAGTGGTTTTATGAACAAAAGCCTGTTTTAATATCAGACAAAAAACAAAAGACTGTATTAGTGGTAGAAGATTCCAATTTTTTCCGCAATCAGGTAAAGGGCTTTATTGAAAACGAGGGGTATAATGTCATCGAAGCAGAAGATGGTACTGCTGCATGGAGTCTCCTTTTGAAACATGCTGACAAGATATCTTTAATAGTTACTGACATAGAAATGCCGAATTTTGATGGTTTGGGTTTAACCGAAAAAATTAGAGAAGATGACCGGTATTCACATTTACCTGTCATTGCATTGACTACTATGGCTGAAGATAATGATATTAAGAAAGCCAAAGAAATTGGAATAAATGATTACTTGATCAAACTAGACAAAGAAAAGCTGATAGAAACTATTCGTGTTTATTTAGTGGATGATCACAAGGAGGAAACATGTTTAAAAACATGAAATTAGGAGTAAAACAAGGGCTGGGATTTGGCATAATTATTCTTTTAACTGCAATCCTCGGCATGCAAAGCTTGATGAGTTTGGGAAAACTGTCGGATGTGATTAAGATTTATGAGGAGCAAACCAGTCTCGTAGAAAATCTTTTTGAAATACGCCGGCATGAAAAGAATTTTATCCTTCTCAAAGAACAACAATATGCCGACAAAGTTTTTAATGTATTAGATCATATAAAATTACATGATACATCTAAAAAAGCCACAGATCTTTCAAATGCAATTACATATTATCGAAAGGCATTTGAACAAATTGTAAATCTGACGAATCAACAAAACGAAAAGAAAAAAATACTCATTAATTGTTCCAAAAGCGTTATTTCCCTTTCGGAAGAACTTCTGAAAACAGCTATTGCTGAAGTTCAAGTTTCAGATAATATTGTTCAGTTAAGAGAAAAACACAAAATTTCAAGCGAGTTAAACCTGCTTTTAAGATATTTTCTCGAAATACGCCGTCAGGAAAAAAACTATCTGTTGCGTAAGGAGCAGAAATATGTCGAAGCTGTTTTTGCAATGTGCTCTGAAACAAAAACACTTATCAGCAGAATAAAAGAAACATTAAAACAGGATAAAGGCATTTACAATTTACTTGAAAAGTATCAAACAGCGTTTGATGAACTGGTTCAGCTTACTCATCAACAAGAATTACAGGAAAAAATAATGGTTGAATCTGCTCAAAATTTTATTAAGAATTCTAAAA
>DAOURZ010000175.1 GCA_030627475.1 Deltaproteobacteria bacterium
GAAATAATATCCAAAATATTATAGCATAACAGCTTGACTCCTTATGAACTTATGTTTATTAGAATATATGAGATGATCAGTTATTGCATGGAGGATTATATATATATGAATAAATTGGAACTTATTTCAGTTCTGAAAACTGAAGCTAATATTTCAAAATTAGAGGCGGCACAGGTTGTTCAAATATTTTTTGATAGTATGTCAGAAGCTCTGGCAAAAGGTGAACGTGTTGAAATTAGAGGCCTCTGCAGTTTTTTTGTTAAAGAATACAAAAGCTACACAGGAAGAAATCCAAAAAGCGGTGAGAAGGTAATAATAAAACCGAAAAGACTTCCTTTTTTTAAATCAGGGAAAGAACTGAAAGAACGAGTAGATAATTAAATTTGTGTCCTGGTTTAAATCAATAATAGATCAAAAAAAGCCAATAAGACTTTTAAAAAATATTCTTTTAAACAGTACCATACCGAGCGCCCTCCTTTTCACCGGTACTGACGGAATAGGAAAAAGTACCGCGGCTCTTGCTTTCGCAATGGCATGCAATTGCGAGGGGGGAGAAGCCAAGCCCAATAATGGTCAATTTGCTGATGAATATCTTCCGGTAGCCGATCCCTGCGGTTGTTGCAGATCATGCATGAAGATCCAGTCAGGTAATCATCCGGATATAATTCGAGTTGAGCCGTCCGGTAACTTTATCAAGATTCGCCAGATTCGTGATATCTGTAATACGCTTTCTCTGAAGCCATACGAGGCAAGATTGCGTATTATTATAATTTCTGATGCTCAGGCCATGAATCCGCAAGCAGCCAATGCTCTGCTTAAAGTGCTGGAAGAACCACCTGAGCGAACTATTTTAATACTTACTTCCTTGCAAACATTTGATTTACTTCCAACAATTGTATCGCGCTGTCAGAATATCAGATTCAGCCCCATTCCCAGAGAAAAGATAGAGACCTTTCTAATTGAAAAACGTGGGCTTAATGCTGAAGATGCAGCAATATTTTCAGCTATGGCAAACGGTAGTATAGCCAAGGCTCTTTCTATGACAATAAAGAATAGCCAACCGAATTGGATTTGCCTCAGAGACCGGGTATTAAATGTTATTGGATTGGAACAAACTGATTCTTTGTCGTTACAGCCAATTATTATATTTCTTTTATTTGCGGAAAGATTATCAAAGAACAAAGAAATTATTCAGGATTTGCTTGAAATTATTAAAACTTATTTGCGTGATTTGATTATTTATAAGTATAGTCCTGAAAAAATTGTCAACAAGGACTTGATCCTCAAAATTCAATATATTTCCCGGAAAATTTCGGTTAAATCGCTTCTTTCACAAATAGAAGTCATTCAAACAGCACAGAAAGACATGAAGGCAAACACGAATTTAAGATTGACTTTAGAAATAATGATGTTAAGGCTTGCAATGGTCAGCCCTTAGAATTGCTGTGCAACGGTTTAGAAATTTTAAATATGAGAAAAATTGTTAGAATAAAATTTAGACCTGACGGTAAACTTTATGACTTTGACTGCGGTGCATTCGTTTTAAATAAAGATGATAATGTGATTGTTGAAACCGAGCAGGGACTTGGGTTGGGTGTTGTTGCCGTTTCACCTGTTTCCCATGAGGAAAAGTTGTCGAACAAGCCTTTGAAACAGGTTTTCCGTTTAGCCAATAAGGATGACCTTAATCAAAGAAAGAAAAATCTTGACACAGAAAAAACCGCTCAAATTTTTTGTATTAATAGTATAGCACAATTAAATCTTAAAATGAATCTTTTTTCTGTTGAAAGCACCTTTGATACAAGTAAGTTAACATTTTTTTTTACATCTGAAGGCCGTGTAGATTTCCGGCAGCTTGTAAAGATGCTGGTCAAAAAGTTTGGTATAAAAATTGAGATGCGGCAGGTAGGGATACGCAATCAGGCAAAGATGTGCGGTGGTGTTGGAAGATGCGGTCGTAAAATTTGCTGTTCGGCATTCATGAAAAAATTTGATCCTGTGTCTATACGCATGGCAAAGGATCAGAATTTATCCTTGAATCCAACCAAGATATCAGGCATGTGTGGTCGCCTTATGTGTTGTCTGACTTTTGAACATAACACCTATCAAAAATTGAGAAAAAAATTTCCCGGAATAGGCAAATTTGTAAATACGAATAGTGGCAAGGGCAAAGTTATTCGTCATAATTTAATATGTAACAGGATGACCGTTCGTTTAGATAACGGTTCGGAAATAGAGGCCGGCTTAGATGAAATCTATAACCGGGAAGGAATAGGGAATGTCTGAATTATTTTATATAACAACGCCTATCTATTATGTTAATGCAAGGCCTCATCTCGGGCATGCTTATTCCGGCATTGTTGCGGATGTTGCATGCAGATATAATTTAATGCGTGAAAGAGAAACTTTTTTTCTTACCGGTACTGATGAGCATGGAGACAAAATTGTTCGCGCCGCAAAAAAAGAGAATATCAGCCCCAAGGCATACGTAGATAAAATAAGCAATCTTTTTAAAGACCTTTGTCCGGAACTTGAAATTAAATATAATCATTTTATACGTACTACAGACTCGGCTCATATCGCAGTGGTAAAGCATATACTGCAAAAGATATATGATTCGGGTGAAATATATTTCAGCGAATATGAAGGGCTTTACTGTTTTGGCTGTGAACGATTTTATACCGAGCGTGAGCTTGTTGACGGCAAATGCCCTGATCATAAAACAGAGCCTGAAGTTATCAAGGAATCCAATTATTTTTTTAAGATGAGCAGTTATCAGGACTGGCTTATAGACCATATTAATAATAATCCTGATTTCATACACCCTGAGCGGTACAGAAATGAAGTTTTGTCTTTTCTAAGCGAGCCTCTTGAAGATCTGTGCATATCCCGTCCCAAAACACGCCTGAGGTGGGGTATCAGCCTTCCATTTGATGATAACTATGTAACATATGTATGGTTCGATGCTTTAATAAACTATATTTCTGCGGTTGGATACCCTGATGGAGAACTTTTTAAAAAATTTTGGCCTCATGTTAATCACATTGTTGCCAAAGATATCCTTAAGCCTCATGCTATTTACTGGCCTATTATGCTGAAGGCAGCAGGCATTCCGCTTTATAACCGTCTGAATGTTCATGGATACTGGAATGTTGACCAGAGCAAGATGTCCAAAAGTCTTGGTAACGTGGTAGAGCCGCTTCAAGTGAAAAATAAATACGGACTGGATGCGTTCAGGTTTTTTATCATGCGAGATATGGTATTTGGCCTTGATTCCAGTTTTTCTGAAGAAGCTATTGTGCAGCGCATTAATTCTGATCTGGCGAATGACCTTGGAAATCTATTTAGCAGAGTTCTTGCAATGGCTCACAAATATTTTTCAGGGGAAATTCCGGAAGTTGATCCTGTTGTAGAGCAGGAGTTACAGTTTGGCCTTGAATCAAATGCGATCAAGACTATTGATAATTTCGAAAACGCTATGGTAAATTTTGAATTTCATAAGGCTCTTATAGCTATATGGGAATTTATAAGCCGTATGAACAAATATGTTGATGCCACGGCACCATGGGAGCTTGCAAAGAAAAAATCCAGCAGAAAACAGCTTGCGGCTGTAATCTATAATCTTCTTGAAGGACTCAGAGTCATATCCGGTCTTATCTATCCTGTAATGCCGGGCACCTCCAAAACCATGCAGAAGCATCTTGGAATGAATCCCGATGAAAATTATTATAATCTGGAAATTCTCAAAAAATGGGGAACTATAAAATCCGGTACCAAACTTCCAAAATTAGTTACACTTTTTCCAAGAGTTGATATTAAGAAAAAAGAGCTTTATTCATACGGAAACAATTCAGAACATATGTCGCTCGCACTTAAACCTGAGATATCCATGGAAGAATTCAATAAAATTGATCTCCGGATAGCTACTGTGGTTCAGGCTGAAATAATTCCAAGGGCAAAAAAGCTTCTTAAGATAGAGGTTGATTCAGGGAAAAAGCTGACAATTGTGGCCGGTATTTCAGAAGGCTATACTCCGGAAAATATTATTGGCAAACAGGTAATTATTGTCGCTAATCTAAAGCCAGTCCAAATTATGGGGATATTGTCAAAGGGGATGTTGCTGGCCGCGCTTGATGATAATATCTGTGCTGTCGGAACCGTGGATAAGAAGATTAAGCCAGGGACTCCTTTGAGTTAAAAGCCCTAATGAACGTGGACGAAATAA
>DAOURZ010000041.1 GCA_030627475.1 Deltaproteobacteria bacterium
ACGATAATATTAGCACTTATTTTGACATTCCAATACAGCATGTCAGCAATTCCGTTTTAAAAAGAATGGGTCGAAAATATACACGTGACGAGTTATACAGGCTGTTTGAAAAAATCAGAGAAGCAGCTCCTGCTTGTGTACTGCGAACAACTGCTATAGTGGGCTTTCCCGGAGAAACAGATAACGATTTTCAACAGTTGTTTGATTTTATGGAAGATATTTGTTTCGATCACCTTGGTGTTTTTATATATTCTGATTCCGAAGATTTGCCATCTCACAGACTTTCCAGCCATGTTCCGAAGAACACAGCAAAAAAAAGACATGACCTGCTGATGTCTCGTCAGGCAGAGATATCTCTGAAAAATAATCAAAAGTATATAGGAAGAGTTCTGCGAGTTCTAATGGAAGAAAAATCAAAAGACAATTTATTTATCGGCAGAACATGTTTTCAGGCCCCGGAAGTAGATGGAATTACATATATTAATTCAAATCAGTTACAGCTCGGTAGATTTGCCGATATAAAGATTACAGACGCTTTTGAATAAGATCTGGCAGGAAAAACAGTATGATTGATCTGAAAAATAAAATACTTTCCATGGTAAGTGAAGATTTCGCTGAAATTGAACACGCACTTAAACAGAATTTAAATCCGTATCTTGATCTAATTTCAGAGGTTGCAAGTCATATATTGTTTTCAGGAGGCAAGAGATTAAGACCTTTGCTGATGATCCTTTCGGCAAGAATTTGTGGATATAAAGGAAATATGGATAAAACTTATTCCACAATTTTTGAATATTTGCATGCCGCCACCTTGCTGCATGACGACCTTGTTGATGGAGCGACTTTGCGCCGAGGGAAGCCTGTCGCACATTCAATATGGGGAAATTCCATTACAGTTCTGACCGGAGATTTTCTTCTGGGGCGTTCACTTTCAATTTCGGCTAAAACAGGACTCCTCAAAGTAATACAAATTATCACTAAAATAACCGAGGATATGTCCCAGGGAGAAATTCACCAGTTAACAAGAATAGGAAATTTAGACCTGACGGAAGATGAATATATGGAAATAATCCGGCGCAAGACTGCTGTACTTATACAGGGAGCATGCTGGACGGGCGCCCTCATTGCAGATGCTTCGGAAAAAGAGGAAAAAGGTCTTGCAGAATACGGCTTTGATCTGGGAATTGCTTTTCAGATGGCGGATGATCTGCTTGACTATACATCGGACACAAGCATTCTTGGGAAAGAGGTCGGAACAGATCTGAAAGAAGGAAAACTCACACTTCCTGTAATCTATTCTTTAAAAAAAGCTGATTACGAAGACAGGATCATTATGGAAAAAATAATTACAGATAAAAATTTTTCTTTTAATGATTTTGAAATATTGATAGAATTATTAAAAAAATATGGCGGACTTGAATATACAAAAAAACTTGCATCAAAACATATTGAAAAGGCAAAAAATTCTATTTTGTTTTTTGAACCTTCTGCAACAAAAGAATTGCTTTTAAATATAGCCGATTATGCTCTGGTTCGTAAGGCTTGATTGAGTTTTGAATTTTAGGTTTTAGGTTGAAAAAAAGAAGGCAATCTTTGAATTTTCGTTCAGGCACTGATTAGATGTATTTATCTTCATGGATTAAAAAATTAGTTTTTACAGTTTTCATACTTGCTGTCGCCGCAAACTTGTCAGGTATTGTTAATGCTGAGGAAGATACTTCGGAAAGAATTATTGAAGTGATAGGAACGAACACAATTCGAGGCGGTGATGTTGCAAAAGCCAGAGAACGGGCGATTAAAAACAGCCTGGTTTCTGCGGTCGAGCTTGCTGTTACGGATCTTTTGCCTATTGAGTCGATGATACAGAATTTTAAAATATTAAATGAAATTCTTTATGATAACTCTTCAAAATTTGTTGGATACTACAAAGTCCTCACGGAATTAAAATCCGGAAAAACGTACAGAGTACTTGTTCAGGCGACAGTATCAATCTCTGTAATTAAGCAGCAGTTGATGAGCACAGGCATAAAAGTTCGCAAAAAAACCATGCCTGACGTACTTTTTTTTATTGCAGAACAGAATCTTTATGACATCTTGCCGCGATACTGGTGGATGGAAGATATATCTGTTGTAAAGAGTTATTCCGAAATTGCCATGGCAGAAGGTCTGCTTAGAAATGGTTTTTTTGTAATTGATCAAAAAAATTTAATTAAAAATGAAGAATTTGAAGCAATGAAATACAAACCCGATCTTAGTAACGAGGAGGCAGTCAGGCTTGGAAATAGTTTACGTGCAGATGTAGTCATAGCAGGAAGATCTAAAGCCGATATAGCCCCGAATACTATGGGAGAAAACATAAAATCATTTATTGGCGTTGTGTCTGCCCGTGCATTACGGACAGATACAGGAAAAGAGATTGCTTCTACCACGCAGACAGTGGTTTCTGTTAATCAAGATGATATCACAGGCGGAAGGGATGCTCTTACAAATGCAGGATACCTTGCAGGCAGGGAACTGGCTTCACAAATAGCTATTATATGGCAAAAAGAAGTTACAAAAAGCCTTTCAACAGTAGCGATCATTGTTGAAGGTACAAGCTATTTATCAAGCTTTGTTATTTTTCGCAACATATTGAATGAAATTCCTGGAGTTGTTACAGCGCAAACAAGCGAAATGAAAGCTGATGAGGCAACCATAATTGTAACTTTTCAGGGAAATGCAAAAGAGCTTGCAGATGCCTTGATGTCGAAGAATTTTGAAACATTTGGTATAAATATTTACGAAGTTTCCCAAGATCATTTAAGGGTCAGACTTATTTAACTTTATTGGAACATCGGCTAAATTGACCATAAATATTCCTAATAGTTTAACTCTTGGCAGAATACTGCTAACTCCTCTTTTTGTTATTTTTCTGCTGAAAGATTTATTATCATTTGCTCTTTTGGTTTTTACCATAGCTGCTATAAGCGATGCTTTAGACGGGCTTTTTGCAAGATATTTTAATCAGCATACAGAATTTGGGGCTTACCTTGATCCTATAGCAGATAAGCTCCTTTTAGCTTCGGCTTTTGTAAGCCTGGCAATTCTTAAAATAGTACCTGGCTGGCTGACAGTTATCGTAATAAGTCGTGATATTTTGATACTGCTGGGAGTTACTATTTTTGCAATGACTAATATTAGTTTTGATGTAAAGCCGAGTATCGCCAGTAAATGTACTACCGTTGCCCAGCTTTCCACAGTTTTTTTAGTCCTCCTCAATCCAACGCTTCCTGATTTTTATATGATTCAATTGTTATTATACTGGCTCACGGCAGGGCTTACAATAATATCAGGACTTCATTATATTTATATAGGTATGAATATAATTCAGAATGTTTCGGAAAACAATCAGGCGCAAAAATAATTCGGGGCAGGACAGGGGATCGGAGGCTATGCTATGGCAAAGAAAGTGAGAGCGCATGCAATAATAAGCGGCAGGGTTCAAGGGGTTTTCTTTAGAATGGAAACAAAACGTGTGGCAGATAGCTACAAAGTTTTGGGTTGGGTAAAAAACAGAATAAATGGGACAGTTGAAGCTGTTTTTGAAGGTAATAAAGAAAATGTAAACTCAATTCTTGAATGGTGCAAGGACGGCCCGCGCCTCGCTGATGTTAAAAAAGTGGATATAACATTGGAAGACTACAAAGGTGAGTATTATGAGTTTGAACTCAGATACTAAGGAATGTGGACGAAATAACTTCAGCAAGTAGGCGCAAAAGGCATAAAAGGCATAAAAGGCGCAAGAATGAAAAAACGGTTTATTTAATCCTTGATAAATTAAATAAACCGTTTTTCAATTCAGATTGAACTATATGGCTTCTTTTAGTTTCTTTCCGGGCCGGAACTTAACAACATTACATGCTTTGATTTTAATTGGGTCACCTGTTTGAGGATTGCGGCCTTTACGAGCTTTTCTGCGGACTTTTGAAAAAGTTCCAAATCCTACAAGAGTAACTTTACCGTCTTTTTTCTTTAACGCCTTTGTTACACCATCCATAAAAGCATTTAGTGCACTTGATGCTGCGACCTTGGGAATACCGGCATCTTCCGCCATTTTCTCTACTAATTCTGCTTTTGTCATACTCACTCTCCTCTTTGTTGTTGATTAATAACAATATAATTACCCTTGGTTTATCAGTATTATAGCCTTTATTGTCAGCTCAATATAGCATGATTTTTCTAATGTCAACACAAAACAGCACCATATAAGACTTTCCGTATAATATCTATCGTTAACTTGCTGTATGGTTATATCTGAAGGTAGATAATAATTTAGAAAAGAGCGTCCACAAATTCTTTTGCATTAAAATCTTGTAGATCATCTATGTTTTCGCCAATACCAATATACTTCAGTTGAATTTTGAGAGTATCGCAAATACTTATAACAATGCCACCTTTTGCAGTTCCATCAAGCTTTGTAAGTGCTATCCCTGTTACCCCGAGTGCCTCATCAAATAGTTTAACCTGCGACAAGGCATTTTGACCTGTTGTAGCATCAAGGACTAAAATGATTTCATGTGGTGCGCCGGCCAGCTTTTTTGAGATGGTTCGTTTAATTTTTTTAAGTTCTTCCATAAGATTTATTTTGGTATGAATTCTTCCTGCAGTATCTACAAGAACAATATCCACATCCCTTGCAATAGCGGCTTCAATAGCATCATAAGCTACAGAAGCAGGGTCAGCATGCTCCCTGTGCCTTACTATTTGAGCGCCTGCCCAGTCAGCCCATATCATAAGCTGCTCAACAGCCGCAGCCCTGAAAGTATCGGCAGCAGCTATCAATACTTTCTTTCCTTCTGAATTGAATTTTGCTGCAAGTTTTCCGATTGTGGTTGTTTTGCCGACACCGTTTATACCAATCATCATTATTACTTTTGGCTTAACAGGAGCAGCTTCAGGAATTTGCTTTGGTGTTTGCAAATTAATAATTGAAAGTATTTCCTCTTTCAAAACATTCTTTAATTGGTTTGCGTCAGATATTTTATAAGACTTTTTTGAAATTTTTTGAATAAAATCCATTGAAAGCTGTACGCCAATATCAGAAATTATCAAAAGCTCTTCTAATTCTTCTAATAAACTATCATCAATTTTTCTTTTTCCTGTAAATAGATCATCTATGTCTGTTGAAAGAATTTCGCGGGTTTTGGAAAGACCTTTTTTTAAACGTTCAAAAAAAGATGTTTTTTCCGATTGGTCTGAATTATCCTGTTTTTCTTTCTTTTCATCAAAATTTTCTTTCTTCTTGAACCAGCTAAGTGCCATAATTCACCTCAGTACGAATTTAAATTAACTGAAACTACCTTTGAAACCCCTTTTTTTTCCATGGTAATACCAAACAGCGTGCTGGCGAATTCCATGCTTTTTTTATTGTGAGTTATCATAATAAGTTGAGATTTTTCTCCTATAATTTTAAGCAAATTATTAAAGCGAAAAACATTGGCTTCATCTAAGGGTGCGTCTATTTCATCCATTATACAGAAAGCTGCCGGCTTAATTAGGAATATTGAGAAAATAAAAGCAATTGCGGAAAGAGCTTTTTCTCCTCCTGAAAGAAGGCTCAGTCTGATCAGCTTTTTCCCTGGAGGATGGATCATGAATTCTACGCCCGTTTCAAGAGGTTTGGCCGGTTCCGTTAAAACAAGTTGTGCCGTACCCCCATCAAAAAGACGCGGGAAAACCTCATTCAGTTTTTCATTAATCAGATCAAAGGTTTTTATAAATTTTTCCTGCGTGATTCGATTAATCTTTTTTATAACCTTATAGAGATCATCAAGAGCCTGAACAAGATCATCACGTTGTTCAGACAAAAAATCAAAGCGTTCTTTCAGTTGTTCATATTCCTTTATAGCACCAAGATTTACATCACTTATATTGGCAATTTTTACCTTAAGTCCGGAAAGTGCTGCTTCCATTTCATTTATTGACATATTTTGCTTTTCAAGCTTATCTTTAAATTCCGGTCTCAAGTCGGAAAGAGGAATGCGATAGGTTGTTTCCAGGTAATTGGCAAGATTTTCCCGTTTAGTGTGTTTTTGGGACAGTTCTATTTCAAGCAAGCGAATTTTCTGCAAGGTTTTTTCATGTTCGTCTTGTATCTTTGTAATAATAGTATCATTTTCTTTAAGGCTGTCGCGAATAGCACGATAATCAGCCTCATTTCTTTCAAGTTCCTGTTCAAGGTGCATCATATCATTATACATAACTGGAAGATTTTTTTCATATTTCCGGATTTTCTGTTTTGAATTTATTGTGTTTTGATGTTTTTTATTAATTTCTTCGGAAAGCCGCTTGAACCGGTCTATACCTTCATTTTTAAATTCTTCAAGTCGTTTTAACGTATTATAATTGTTTTCTATGCCGGTATTGATGACAGTCTGTTTGAGTTTAAGATCCATTCTCCTTTGATTAAAATTTTCTATTTCATCAGATAATGAACTGATTCTTTCTGAAGTTTCTGCGACTTTATGCTGTGCAGTTTTAACTTCACTAATTATTTCCGCAAGTTCCTTGTTATACTTGGCCATTTCTTCATCGATATCAATCTCTTCTCCCATGAGATTTTCCTGCTCAAGGCTTGCTATTTCAAGGTGTTTTTGGGCGTACTTTTCATCTTCGTCTGCTTTATAAAGCCTTTTTTCCGCTTCGAGTTTGTTTTGGATGTTTTTATTTTTATTTTCTATCAGTTTTTGCAGATTGCTTTCAAAAAGGCGAACTTCAGATTCAAGTTCTTTTTTATTAAGACTTGTGGATTCCAACCTCATGGTTATCTCTTCAATCCGGTCTTCAAGTTCGTTCAGCTCCTGTTTTTTTGCAAGAATGCCCGACAAATTATCTTTGCTGCCGCCGATCATAATGCCTTGAGAGGAAATAATATCGCCGTTTTTTGTAACAATTGTCCGGCAATTGTCATTACTTTCATTTATTTTTACAGCTTCTTCAAGATTGGTGGTAACAATTACATTTTCTAATAAAGCTTCTGCAATTTTTTCAAACCCCTGTTTTACTGTAATCTGTTCCAAAAGATATTTTTGTGTATTGGAATTTTCAGAAAGATTATATCCCGTGTTTTTAATGGATGAAACAGGAATAAATCCACTGCGCCCCGCACCCTTGGCCCGGAGATAATCAATAGCGCCAAGTCCTGTTTTTTGATCCTTAACCAGTATATACTGTAAGGATTCTCCGAGTGCAGCTTCCACTGCGATTTCAAAAGAAGCCTTTGGTTCGATAATATCTGCCATTAAGCCAAGAATATCATTGTTTTCTAAAGAACTGTCTGCAAGTTCTTTATTTAAATATTTCTTCATTATGGCCTTGACACCATCTTTATACCATTCAAAGTTGTCGGCCATTTTCTTTAAAGTATTAAATTTTGATTTCAGCTTATTCTTTTCAAATTCAATTGTCTGGACGAGTTTAACCTGATTGCCGAATTCCTTGCTCTTTTGCTCAAGTTCTTCCTGTTTGATTTCAATGCGTTCATTCAGATCATCTATTGTCAGTTTTATTTCCTGCAAAAGTTGTTTTGCTTTAATGGAATATTTTTGTGTCTCCTTTAACTTTTTTTCTGCTCTGACTTCTTCTTCGCTTATTCTTTTTAACCGTCTTGTTATATTCTCCTTGTTGCTTGCCGCATTTTGATAGATGTTTTTGTATCGCGCTTCTTTAGCAATCAGCTCCATTAGATGTGCTTTATAAGTTTCGAGTTTTTTTGTCAGCTCAGACAATTGATCTCTTGTTTTTTGTGACGCGGATTGTTCTTGTTCAAGACTTGATTCAACCTCTGTTTTATCGTCCCCAAGTTTTTTATTCTGAGTTTCTATTTGAGTGATCTCGGCGATAATATTTTTGTTTTTCTCTTCAATTTCCTTTCTTGCAGTTTCAAGTCTTATAGCTTCGCTGGAAAAATTTTCCATCTCTCTGCGAAGATGTTTAAGGTCATTTTCTATTTTATCTATATTTCGCTGCATTTCAAATTTTTGAGATTTTTGTTCCGAGATTTCCTGTTCTTTTTGCACGAGTTGAAGTTTTATATCTTCAACAGCAGCATCAAGTTTTTTTATTTTGGATGTATGCTCTATATCTGTATCATTAAGATCTTTCAGTAAAGACTCGGTTTTGAGGATCCGGTGAGAGTAATCATCAAAATTTGCAAGAGAAATCAGGATATCCATCTCCCTTATCTCCTTTTGATAATTCTTGTAAATTTCGGCTTTTTTAACCTGGCGTTGAAGAACAGTCATCTGCTTGTTTACTTCCTCAATTATATCATTTATGCGCAGAAGATTCTGGTTTGTAGTTTGAACTTTACTTAGAGCTTCTTTTTTACGGGTTTTATATCTGGTAATTCCTGCGGCCTCCTCAATAAAAAACCTTCTCTCTTCCGGTCCTGCCTCAGT
>DAOURZ010000467.1 GCA_030627475.1 Deltaproteobacteria bacterium
ATTTCTAACCCCGACCAGAATCAAATACAATGGAAATTTCATTGACGACCTGAATTTTGAGATACTGATGCGAAACCTGTTGAGACGGTTGTCATGGCTTGCAGAGATCCACTGTGGCGAGAAATGGGGTCTGGACTGGAAAGGAATTATAAGCAGGGCAGAAGAGGGGGTTAGAACTATTAATTCAGACTTGCACTGGCACGACTGGGAACGTTACTCAAATCATCAGGATAAAAAGTTGAAGATGGGAGGTTTTATGGGAAGTATTACTTTTGAAGGCGATCTGGACGAGTTTCTTCCATTCTTACGACTTGGCGAATACTTACATGTGGGTAAAGGAACTGTTTACGGGCTGGGGAAGTATGAGATTTTAGGGGAAAGAGATGTGACAATAACTGTAGAGCAGTGAAGAAAATATTTGAAGCATTGCCAGATGTAAAATGTCCATTGATATCCCAAAAGAACATCTATATCTTTAATCGTCTAATCCAGATTCAGGCTAATTTAAGGATATGCAAGCTTAAATCAGGGTGAGTTATTGTTTGAAAAATTATTAATGACGTGAAATATAGGACATCCATAATTAAAAAGGATATCAGGACACGAATAGACGTGCCCTAGCACACCATCGCCACTTTCATTGCATATTGTTAATGTCTACTCAGAGCGTAAATATCTGATATAATGGGCCAGTTCAGCCCTAAATGTTGCAATGGCAAAAACCAATTTTGTGGCAAAATACAGCATTTCAAACAAATCCATTTAATCTCCTCCTTTACGTGTAAAAGTAGTGACCCGCTTATAGGGGATTGAAACCTTTTTTGTGAAGAATTTCACAATCTTACTTCCGTAGTGTAAAAGTAGTGACCCGCTTATAGGGATTTGAAAACAGCACCCCAGAAAGAAGGGTATGAATATATTTCCCCCCTTTTTTTTACTCCGCCCTTAGTAAAAAACCCCCATTCTCCGAACAACTCCAATACAAACCCAAATCCAAAATAAATCCCCTATGTGTTTCCAAACCAACTTATTCCAAATCATATAGGAATACTCCATTTTTGAACTGCAACCCCCTTATTTAGTGCAAAAGACATATAGAAAAACACATAGCAAAAATCTAAAACCTATCGAATCATAAGATATTACGAAAATGTCTGCCCAAAAACAAATGCTGTTGCCTGCTGTTCCAACTGATCTTATCATCGTAGACGCAGACACGAAGCTCCCAAAACACATCCGGCAGTCACAAAACAGCAACAGTATGGGTTTGAGAGGGCGTACTCATAAAATAAAAAAAGGGGATAAAATATATGAGTACTATTATCCAGGTGTTTTAGATCTTCTTTTGCATATAGAGATCGATGGCAACTTCTTCATGCCAAAACCACATGCAGCTCTGTTTGAGAAGTGGTTATCTAACAAGCGGGTACGTGTAATCCGCTTTAGGGGCGAGCCTGTGGGCTTAGATACAAGCACTCTGATGCGTAGAAAGGAACAGGCCTTGTTCGACTACCTTAAAACCGCCGAACAACGCGAGATCAACCACTTACGATGGTTCGAATCCTATGACTTATCGGCAATGGAA
>DAOURZ010000145.1 GCA_030627475.1 Deltaproteobacteria bacterium
ATATTTCATAAGGTTACTTTTTTCGGCAGGTAAATAGGCAGGTGCTTCTTCTGCAACCATTAACGTTTTATCGGATGCAAAGAAATGCGAGACAGGCAAGGATAGGATATCTGCAATTAACTGAATATTTTCCACATTGAGCCTGTTGGTTCCGTTTTCATACCTCTGAACCTGTTGATATGTAACACCAAGTGCATAAGCCAGTTTTTCCTGTGAAAGACCAAGCTTAACTCTCCGTTTTTTAATCTTCTCACCAATTTCTTTACTCGTTATTATCCTCTTTTTTTGCATGAATAGTTTTATAACAATTTTATATTGTGCTTGCTACAATGCAAAACTTGTAAAAAGTCCTTAACGAATACAATGTATGGCGTGTAGTTAGTTTTTTTTAACTTTTGATAAAATTAAACACATTGCGAGAGGAAGATTTCCGGGTTCCAACGGGATGGCGAGTTGAAAGTATGGAAACAGATATGCGGTATTAAATGGATTCTGATGTCCACCAAGAGGGTTTGAGGCAAAGCTTCGATAAAATGAAGACGCAACCTGTCAGTTTCTGCCAAAGCGTTTTTGAAATATAAAGCGTTTGATGTTTTAAACAAAAAAGGTAATGATTATAATTGGTTAGGTTACATTTTGGTAACTTCTCAATAACCTCTGGCAACGCTAAAATATGAGCAAGTTTCTGATTAAATTATTTGCAAAGTTGTTTGCGAAAATTTTTAATCAAAGGATACACCCATATCGATTTTATGGGAAGCTGAGGATTATTGACAATACCAAGTCTCCCGATCCCTTTGGTCTGGCCTAAGTATATCCAATTTGCTGCTTTGTAACAAGTGCCGTAAAAACGAGGTATTTCAACAAAGGTTTCTGCCATTACTGGAGAATATTTATAACGGTAAAACCAGTCATCTACAATTCTTTTTTTTGTCATGCTCAAAATACGGGATGCCAGATTGGGAGAATGAACCCATGGCAAGATAAGAAAACGGGAATTATTGATTACAAAATGAAGATTTTTCTTTCGTTGTGAGTTACTCCAACCAATAAATTGATCTCTCGGGGCTGTTTTCCAGACGGCTGCTCTGAACCAGAGAAGAGCTGTCACCTCTCCTGCAAATCGAACAAAATAGCGGAGTTGGTCTCCGGGCATGGGAGCATAACCGAGATAGTGATAACGTTGAATATACTCATTCCAAAGTAAAGAATCATTTTTTTCAAGCACCGGATATATACGCAGGTTGTCAAAATCTGAAGAGTAAATTTTCAAGCGAGCAGGTCTTGGGTCTGCAGTTGCTGTCCTGCGAAGGTAGGCTTTTCCATTGTTATTTCCGTTGCGAGGGGGAGGAAGTTTAATAAGACTATCATCCTGCATACGCAGCATGGCAACCCGACAGCTCATCTCTTTTAGCCTGCCGTCCTGCCGGTACCAATGCAGGAGTTCGCAAACACAACGGGACAAAGCAGCGCGGCTATCTCCGGGATTAGTTGCAATCAGACGTTGAATGCCGGCTAACTCGGTAGAGCTGAAAAATCGTCCGCAATAACGCATACAAATATTGATTAACCGGGTGAAGCATTGACTCTATGACGAATACAATCGCTTAGTTGAGGAATAGTGTTATTGCCGGAGAGCCGATCTTTGAGATAATTCCAAAAGGATATCCCCAGCTTACGACAGGTCTTTTTAAGGCTTGAGAAGGTATCTCGACATCTGCGTCCGCCCTCACTTCGAGTTCCCCCGCTGATTTTCTTTTTTTTGACATATCCCCGAATATCATTTTCGCTTAAATTGTTGTGCAAGGGTATTTCAGGACGTTGCAAGACCAGCAAAAGCTCGGATTTGTTTTTATATATTCTTTGAAGCGCGAGGTTTAAACTGGCAAAGCATGTACAGGTAGTAAACAGTTGATCGAATTGCTCCCCAAGTTCTTTTTTAAACGTTGGACATGGATTTTCTTTATAAAACTTGAGATCGGAATAAAAATTCCAGAGTCGATTCTGGATATCAACTACTGCCTGACGTTGCTGCTCATTAAAACCAACCAGCTTGTTTATGGTACGTTCGGCATGGATCCAGCACAGGGCGTGTAAAAAAACATTGAATTGTCCTGCATCATCACTGATTATTACCATTTTCGGATTGAAACCATGTTCAAGTACACTTCCTATAAGAACACCTTCTGTTGCAATCCGAATATGCCTTTCTCCAACGATGCCTAAGGCCTTCAGAGCAAAGTTCCATTCCTGCTCATCTTGAAAACTTTTTAGCTTAAGTTCAGTCAGGGGTTGAATGACTTTTTGGGGTAGCTTTTGAGCCTGCATATGTTCAAAGGCTTCCTCGTTAAGTACATAATCGGTATGTTTTCCACGTAGCAAGGTTAAAAAATTAATCCGGCTTTTGCTTTGGGTACTCTCAAACCAGGCAAACAACTCATTACCAATGTGGGTGCAGTATCCATTTTGACCTTGATGCCGAGCTCCTGTATCATCTACATGAACATAATCAGAGACTTCAAGTCCGGCGGTAAGAATTTCATCTTTTTCAGCATGAAAGATATCTTTATTTTCGTTAATAATTCGATTGACTTGACCGGAAGAAATGTCGATGCCGAACTCCAGAAGTTGTTCAAGGATCAAAGGTTGCGTGACATCGGCATGATAATACTGGTGCAGGACATACCTGACCAAATTGATGTTATAGTGTCCCTTGATATGTTCCGGGAGCTTGCCTGTAATATACTCCCCTGATGGGGTTTGCCATCGTTGCATGCGAAAACGAATATTGTATGGTTTGATCACAAGGTCTTGAACAATATAATCGTCATAGCCCTTAAATCGGCTTCCTTCAGGAATATTTTTCGGAGGAATAGAAATGGTATCATGAATCTTGAGGTGACGGTTCTTCTTTCTTTTTTTTGATCCCGGCCGTTTTTTTGGTTTTTTATCGTTATCACCACTGCCGTTGTTATTACCGGAATCTTTTTCAAGATTTGAGGGCTTAATATCAGGTTTGGGCTTTTCTCCTTTTAATCTTGCAATTTCGTCCTTGAGAGCTTGAATAATTTCATTTTTTAATGCCAGTTGTTCTTTTTGCAAAGAACAAGTTTCCAATATTAAATTAACTAAAGGAGTCCGCTCCTTTTCAGGAATTTCAGGTAAATCTGGAATTTTTTTATTGAACAAGCTCATGGAAAAGACTATGCCATAAAAACATTCCTGTGTCTACAAAAAAGCAAAAAAATTAAAAAATAATATTTTGCCAGAGGTTATTGAGAAGTTACCATATTTTTCTATAACCCCTGATAATGTTTCCTTATTCTGGAAAGGTCGTGTAGCTTTATATGCGATTTTAAAAGCCATTGGCATAAAAGAAGTTATCCTTCCCGCTTTTACTTGTGTGGTGGCTGTCAACCCGATAATATATCTTGGAGCAAAACCTGTTTACGTTGATGTTGATCCGATAACATACAATATTGACGTGAAAATGTTAGAACGTGAAAACGTAAAAACATTAAGGAAAGCAAAGGCTATCCTGGCGCAGAATACATTTGGTCTGTCAGCCGATCTGGATGCTATATCTGAAATTGCCAAAAAATATGATCTTTTTGTCATAGAAGATTGCGCTCACGGATTTGGTGGATTTTATAAGGGAAAACCAAACGGCACAATTGCCGATGTCTCCTTTTTCAGCACTCAGTGGAACAAGCCTTTTTCCACAGGACTTGGAGGTTTTGCCGTTACCAAAAACCCTGAAATTGCCGAAAGATTAAGGGTAATGGAAAAGACATTTATAAGGCCGTCTGCAAGAGATGAGATGGTTTTAAAGACACTTCTATTTGTAAGAGGAAAACTTGCCACAGGACTTTATTGGCCCGCGGTTAAAACCTACCGCTGGCTGAGTAAAAAAAACCTTATTTTGGGTTCATCTCAAGGGGAAGAACTGGAAAGCCCTGTTATGCCGGATGGGTTTGAAAAGGGATTTTCAGGGATCCAGTCAAAAAGAGGGCGCAAGGAACTTGAAAATTTTGATAAGATATTAGAACATAGAAAAAAGATAGCCTCTTTTTATAAAACAATCCTTTCAGATATGGAAATAGAACCGCCTTATGAACCAGACTATGCTGTGCATACCTATCTGAAATTTCCGCTTTTGATTAAGGATAGAATGAAATTTTTCAAGCTTGCTGAAAAGGAAAAAATAGAGCTTGGCGATTGGTTTGTATCTCCCATTCATCCCATTACAAAAGATTTTGAACGCTGGCATTACCGATGGGGAGAAAATCCCGTTGCTGAGAAAGTTTCCCGGCATATAGTAAACCTTCCCACACATTCACAGGTTACTGAAGATTATGTAGATCGGATAGCACAGTTTTTAAAGAAAAATAGAAATAAAATCTATGGTTCTTATGAGGAAATTTAATAAGCCGTAAAAAGCAAAAGGCGCAAAATACGCAAAACAATCCACAGATTTCGCAGATTGACGCAGATTTAAGAACAAAAAATGTCCACGAATTGCACGAATGAACACGAAATATTAGGATTTAGGTAGTGCATACAAAACAGTGCGGGTCAATAATTTCAACAAGTTATATACCATGATTTTAGCGGCCAATGTCGTGAAATTGGGTGGTTACAAGGTGGAGCAGGGCGGTATTTTCAAATCTGCACTGCTTAGGAACGTGGACGAATTAACTTCCGCAAGTAGGCGCACAGATTTAGGTCAGGTTTGTTCAATCTGCCTGATTTAAAAT
>DAOURZ010000307.1 GCA_030627475.1 Deltaproteobacteria bacterium
AGTAGTTTGAGCAACAATGATGGCCTTTTCAAAGGCTGGGAGAGAATTGAGGCCATTTATATTATCAATAACATAGCCCTTGCCATCTGAGTAGCCAAGCAGTCCGATAACCTCCGGATGCTCCTTGTTGCCTATAATTATTGGTGCATAGCCCCGCTCGGTATGTTTCTTTATAATGGTTTGTACCTTGATTACACGTGGGCATGTGGCATCTATTATTTTAAAGCCGGCTTTTTTCAGTTTTTCTTTTGATTGTGGCGGAACTCCGTGAGCTCTTATCAGGACAGTACCGGAACCATGATTTGGAATATCATCTATGGTGGATATTCCTTTTTTTTTTAAAAGGTTCAGGATGTGCGGATTATGTATCAGATGACCATATGTATAGATAGGATTTTCGTGTTTATGTGGCGCATCCAGAGCCATTTCAACTGCTCTTCTTACGCCCATACAAAAGCCCGCTGTTTTGGCAAGTAATATTTTCATCTAATCAGGTCAGGTATTGTTGAAATTATATCTAGTGCCTGAACGAAAACTGCCAATTTTTCCAATTTCTGCGTCAGGCGCAAATTTTAATCCTCAAAATACCCAATGTATTCCTGCGGTTAAAATTTGCGTCTTCCTTGAACTTGAAAAAATTTTCTAGTTTTTGTTCGGGCACTAAATAGTCGGGTTGTCAAGTTGTAATAGGCATTGAAACCTCAATCAATCAACTACTTGACCAAGTATAGTGTAAAGAATACTAACAAATTAATAAAACGGCAAGAATTTTTGAAATAAATTTATAACTTCTTTTATTTTGACTCAAGGCTTTCATATTATTTAAATAATCTCAGGAACGGAGACGAAATGTTTTGACCCTGTAATTTTAAATTTGTTAAGGAAATCATTGTTATGAAGTTAGTTTTGAGAAACCGTTTATTTCCTTGGTTGCAGTTATTTTGTACGGATTATTTCTTGTCTCATGCGGTGACTCTGAAAAGGCTTCTTTCGATGCTTCTCATAAATCGGCTGAAACAATCAAGTTTGGTGTTGCGGGAGGTGCACAGCGGAGATTTGGCATCGTACGGTGTTCCCTCTGTAAAAGCGGCAGAACTGGTAGTCTGGGATATTAATGCAAAGGGTGGTATCCTTTTTCTATGAAATTTTCGGATTAATCTTCGGATAGGATGGAACGTCTCATTTTCTTTTTATTAGCTCTGTGCTTTTTTGTTTCCCTGATACGTTTCTTTGATGCCAAAGAGGCTTTAGTCTTGATCCGGATTTTAGGTTTTTCAGATGCTTTTCGGATTAATTTGATCAGACGATTAACAGCATTTTTACGATTTTGTTTTTGTGATCGAAAATGTTTTGCCTCTATAACAAGAATTCCGTGATCAGTAATCCTTCTGCCAGCAAGGCAAATAAGGCGGTTGCGGACATCATCGGAAAAGGCAGGTGAAGTTTTAACATCAAAACGAAGTTGAACGGCGGTTGCTACTTTATTTACATTCTGCCCGCCCGGGCCGGATGCCCGAATAAAAGTAAATTTAATTTCAGCTTTTTTAATTGCAATTTCAGGAGTAATTTTAATCATTTTCGGTAATAGATATTTTTTTGCACCTCAGGGTTCGCTCAAAATCAAGTTATTTTTGAGTGAGTCCTGAGATATTAACCATTGCTCTTGCAAGCAATAGATCTTCTTTGGTTGTAATTTTAACGTTGCACCTGCTGCCACTTATAACCTTTACCTTTATTCCAAGTTGTTCTACCAACATGGCATCGTCTGTACCGATAATGCCAACACGCAGAGCATTTTCATGTGCCCTTCTTATTAAATTATATTTAAAAGCCTGGGGAGTCTGCGCAAACCATATTGTGTTTCTTTCAATTGTATTTTCAATAAAGCCTGAGCTGTTAACTCTTTTTAAAGTATCATATGCAGGTATGCCGAATATACACGCATCATAATCATTTGCACCTGTTATACATTCCGTTAATTGTTCATGGCAAATAAATGGACGTACGCCATCATGGATAACTACAACGCTATTGTTATCCATAACATTACCAATTGCAAGAAGACCGTTATAAACTGAATCCTGACGCGTGGCACCGCCAGGTACAAGGATTATCTTTTTTTGGAACTTCTGACGATTGAGTATATTCTCATTACAAAATACAAAATCTTTTTCCGGAACGACAAAAAAAATTTCGTCTATTATATTACATTGATCAAATACCGCAAGTGTGTGGCTTATAAGCGGACGGCCGTCAAGCAATAAATACTGCTTGCGAACCTTATCCTCCATCCTTATGCCCTTACCCGCAGCTACTATTATTGCCGAAACCACAGGAAATCTTAAATTATTTTTTTGAAGTATCAAATTAGCGCATCTCATTTTATAATTTTTGGGTAGTCCCTGCAAATTATTTACCCGCATTGTTTTGTAGGAACTACCCTCAACTCAGGTTATATCCTTTTAATTTTCTGTAAAGAGTTCTTTCGGGTATGTCCAGCATTTTTGCCGTCTTGCGTTTGTGCCATTTATTTTGATTTAACACTTCGGAAATATAGTCTTTTTCAAATAGCTCCACAGCG
>DAOURZ010000376.1 GCA_030627475.1 Deltaproteobacteria bacterium
GTGTAACCAAAATAAAACATCCGTTACTATCTGATATTACATACAGCTTACATTATACTTGTAAAACCGGCTTTTTTTTCATATACTTTCCCCTGCATATAAAATCATAATAAAATGATACCATGATTATTTAAAAAAATGAAGCATAATTTCAGGACTTCTGACATGGGCGTAATTTTGACGGATCGGTCTATATCTATTGACTTCATAAATCTTGAATAATTAAAATGCATTAGGTGTAAATAAAAACGCATTATGCATATTCATTACCTGCATCCAGGGCAAGTCATATGTTTCTCCCCCGGCCAGCATAAAAGGACTTTTATGAGCATTTTTTGCACCGGATAAAAAAGGTACGAAATTTCTGATATTGGCAGTTGCTTTAAAAAATAACTTTGCACAATCTTTATCTTTGAAGCTTCCGACCTGCCTTAATTTACGCTTGATAATTTTTAAAAAATTATCAGCCATTGAAGTTGTCGTGGTTATGCCGTTTCTACTTTTATGAGAAGTATAGCGAACGGCATTTTCTTTCAGTTCATTCACCCGCGACTTTAACAACGGATGCTCAAAAGCCTCGTCATCCAATGATTTAAGTTTTGCTTTCATTGAAGCGGCTGAGGCGGCTGTTTTCAAGACTTTCTTAAATTTTTTATAAAGTCTGCTCTTTTCTTTATCACTGCATTGAGTCTCTTTTTGATAAGCAGACAGAGCCTTGGACATTTTTTTAAGACAATGAAGATGGCAAAAGCCTATCCAGACACCGTGGAAAACGTTTTTCAAGGCATTGGTCGCAGGTTCCCACCGGTCTTTGGCAACTCCCAAAACCTTAAAATCAATTTTTTTAACAAACTCTTCAAATGAGCAGGTAAGAGTTTCCTCATCAACATGGTCTGTGTAGTCAATATGCCACACTGTCATAGTCTGAGGCTCAACCATGACAACAGAATAGGTCCTGAGACCGGGCTCTTTTTCAAAGCCCTCATCTTCCTGAAAATATCCTGAGCTTGTCACACCTGCCCGTGTTAAAAGTGTTGCCGGGTGGTGTGTACCCATCCACTTCAACCAGTTAAATATCGTCTGCTTGCTTTTTATTTCTTTGCCGCAAAGATATTTCATATTTTCAAGAACACCATTAATACTTTCAGCAAAAAGGACAATGTCCCTTAGAACCTGACCTATAATATCAATGGAAAAATTCTTTTCCCTGGGAAGAAAGCTTGGAAGAAGTGAAAATAGCTGCCCACAGCTTAGACATTCGGCCATTCTGATGGGGAATTCCTGCTTTTCACCTCCAGGTATATAAGTTTTACGAGGGATTGACCTGAATCCTCTCATTTTATAATTTTTTTGGCATTTGCAATCGGGTTTGTGGCCTGTTGCATGGGCATGATCTCCTAATTTATTGATCACTTCGATCCTGAACTGCTTTGTATCGGCAACAAGAACCAAATATTCTGCCGGGTCTTTCCAGGGAAAAATATAGGTCTTTTCTCCTCTTTGGGAAACCAAATCCTTCCGGCGCTTCTTATATTCTTTGAGGCAATCTTTTTTAAATGATTTGATAAGAGCCTCTTCAATCTCATCGCTCATCGGCTCTTCAAAGATTTGAATTTTATCCTTGAACTCTATTAAGTGGCCGATCATCGAATCAACAGACTTATAAAGTTGTTCCTGCTGCCGGGCTCGAAAGTTATTTTTTTTTGCTTTTTTACCCTTGGCAGGGCGGCTTGTTTCAATAAGAACGGCTACTTTATCGGTGATGCCTTTTATGAAAACAGCCAACAGGGTCTGGAAAATCGGAAAACCGGAAAATATTTTATGGGACATAATCCATGCCCGGGCAATACAGATAGCCTGTTCAATTTGAATAAATAACTCAGGATATTGACTTCGTTTGTAATAGTTCTGCCTTGCTATACGTTCCAATGTTTTTTCAAGTATAATCAGGCAGCGAAGAAAATTGAGTAACACGTTTTCATTTTCTTTATAAATATTTTGGCCTGAATTTTGAGCTTTATCCTTTTTCATTATATTATCTCCTTGTAATATTTTATTGATTAATGGATAGTAATAAC
>DAOURZ010000234.1 GCA_030627475.1 Deltaproteobacteria bacterium
AAAGCTCTTCACAATTCAGGAATTGAACCTGATAAAGCTGAAGAAGTTGTTAAAAAAATATCTGACTCATATGTATCATGGCAGGAAAATTCTTTTCCCGGTCTGCTCGGAAATGTTATTGCAGGAAGAATATGCAACCGCCTTGATATAGGAGGCACAAACTGCGTTGTCGATGCAGCCTGCGCCAGCTCAATGGGCGCTATGTACCTATCCCTTCTCGAACTTTCAGCAGGACGATCAGATATGGTCGTCACCGGTGGTATGGATACTTTAAACGATGTTTTCATGCATATGTGCTTTGCAAAAACATTCATTCTTTCACCTACCGGAGATTCAAGACCTTTTTCCAGGGATGCAGATGGAACTGTTCTGGGGGAAGGAATAGGATTAGTGGTTCTTAAAAGGCTCGAAGATGCTGAAAAAGACGGTGATAGAATTTATGCGGTTATAAAGGGTATCGGGTCATCAAGTGACGGGAAATCACAAAGCATATATGCTCCCAGACCGGAAGGACAGTTAGAGTCCCTTCGCATTGCTTATAATTCATCAAATATTGATCCGGCTTCTGTTGAGCTTGTAGAAGCACATGGCACAGGCACTCGGGTCGGAGATAATGTCGAGGTCAGCGCACTTAAAAACCTGTTCACCCAAGCATCCGAGAATAGGTCATCCAAAAGTGAATCATCTAAAAAAATAAATACATGTGCATTGGGCTCGGTAAAATCCATGATTGGCCATACAAAAGCTGCTGCAGGAACTGCAGGGCTGATCAAAGCCGCGCTTGCTCTTTATAACAAAGTATTACCACCCACATTAAAAGCCAACGAGCCTGATCCAAAATTAGGGATTGGTGGTGACAATCCATTTTACATAAACACAGAAACAAGGCCATGGTTCTGTAGAAAGGAACACCCGCGCAGGTCCGGAGTTAGCGCATTTGGATTTGGCGGAAGTAATTTCCATATTGTGCTTGAAGAATATCATCGAAATAAAAAAGAAATTTTCTGGGATGGTTCAGTTGAAATCATATCTTTATCGGCTTCCACCATGGAAGAAGTAAAAAAACAATTTTATGAGTTAAAAAAGGCTGTCAATAAAGGAATTTCCTATAAAGAACTCGCAATTAAAGCTTCAAAAACCAGAACAAAATTTTCAACAGATGATCAATTCAGGTTTCTTTTAGTTCTTGAAAGGCCATCTGATTCATTCGGGAATCCATCTGATGATTTTTCAGGACTTCTCAACGAAGCATCTGATTTAATTGAATCAAACCGGCAAAATAATTTTAAAGACAACAGGAATTTGAAGAATATATTTTATGGAGGACCTGAAAAACCGGGTAAAATCGCATTTATTTTTCCGGGACAGGGAAGCCAATATGTGAAAATGGGCCGTGATCTAATTTGCACGTTCCCTGAAGCATTTAACATTCTTGAAAAAGCCAATGAAAAATACAATAACGGGCCTCGCCTGAGTGATTTAATCTATCCATGTCCGGCTCAAACGGAAATAGAGAGGAAAGAGCAGGAAGAAGCTTTAAGGAGAACTGAAATTGCCCAGCCGGCAATTGGCGCAGTTAGTCTGGCAATGCACAATATCCTTAAAGGATTCGGCATAAAACCTGATGCAACATGCGGACATAGTTTTGGTGAGTTGACAGCCCTATGCTCCGCCGGGTGGATAGATATAGACACATTTTTCCATCTTTCAATTTCAAGGGGCAATTCAATGGCCGCGGCAGGTCGTGATGATGGCAAGAAAAACGGTGCCATGCTGGCCGTAAGGGCGAGTCTTGAAAAACTTGCACACCTGGTTATTGAAGTAGGTTCAGATGTCATTCTTGCAAACAGGAACAGCCACAATCAAGGCGTTCTATCCGGCTCGATTGAAGCGATAAACCACGCTGTAAAAATATGTAAAAAAGAAGGGTTAAAAGCAATAAAGCTTCCTGTAGCCGCTGCTTTTCACAGCAGTCTGGTTAAAAATGCCCGCAAACCTTTCAAAAAAGCATTAAAAAAGATCAAAGTCTCTCCTTCGGAAATACCGGTTTTATCTAATACAACAGGCAGAGCATATCCTTATGATTCTGAACAGGTAAAAAAACTGCTTGGCGATCACCTGATATCTCCTGTTGATTTTGTAAGCAATGTTGAAAATCTATTTGAAATGGGAATTCGTACATTTATAGAAATAGGGCCAAAATCGGTTCTTACAGGACTTGTAAAATCAATATTAAACGACCATAAATTTCATGCCATTCCTTTAGATTGTTCTTCAGGGAAACAATTTGGATTGACTGATCTTGCAAGAACTCTTTGCCATGTTGCCTCTATAGGTCAGCAGGTTGAATTAAATAAATGGGAAAGGCCTGTATCAGAATCAAGAAAGCAACTCATGAACATTCCTGTTTCAGGTGCAAACTATAGAAGTCCGAAAACAAAAAACAAAGAAAAACAGGCTGAAACCCCGATGAAACAGGCTGAAACCTCAATGAAACAGGCAAAACAGATTAAACATAAAGCCGATAATACTTTGAATTGCTTGAAATACCCGAGTTCCTGCTCAAAATCAAATACGAGCAATTCTTCACCTTCAACCATGATATCTTCCGAACAAAATAAGGGCATTACTGATGCCGGAAAAAAACATACTATGAATAATAAAAAATCTGACTCAATTATAAACGCTTTAACTGTTGTAAAGCAAGGTCTGGAAACAATGCAGACTCTTCAGTTACAGACTGCTGAAATACATAAAAAATTTTTGGAAGCACAGACTGAATCAAGCCGAACTTTGCAGAATATGATGAAAAATGCTCAGCGTCTTGCTGAAGTTTCAATAGGTCTCAGGGTCGAATCAGATCAAAAGAGCAGTGATTCACCGGCATCATCAAATCATCAAAAATATATTGCAGAAGAGATGGTTATAAATTCTTATAACCAAATTCATAATAAAACGGAAATCGAACCGAAAGATAAGAGCCCTGAAAATAAAATACGGGAAAATAAAAACAGCCATTCTCCTGATAATATTCATGAAATAGAAAATAACCTGATAGAAACGGTAAGTCATCTTACCGGATATCCTGAGGAAATGCTTGGCCTTGATATGGATATAGAATCCGACCTGGGCATTGATTCAATTAAAAGAGTGGAAATTTTTTCTTCTCTTGAAGAAAAATTGCCTGATCTACAATCTGTTTCTCCTGAAATAATGGGAAGTTTGAAAACTCTCCGACAAATCGCTGAATTCCTCGCAGGTACTTCCTTAAACGACGAGAATCAAGGACTGAATAAAACGGAAATCGAACCGGAAGATAAGAACCCTGAAAATAAAAAAAGCCATTCTCCTGATAATATTCATGAAATAGAAAATAACCTGATAGAAACGGTCAGCCATCTTACCGGATATCCTGAGGA
>DAOURZ010000025.1 GCA_030627475.1 Deltaproteobacteria bacterium
GTTTTTTTAAAAGCTCAATTGTCTTCTTGATTTGTTTATCTGTTTTGGTAAGTTTCAAACCCAACTCATCAGCATTGCGGCGGGCATAGCTTTTAAGAGAAAAATCAGGGAAGGGCTGCCAGTTAACATTGCATGCGGTATAGGTATTGCATTTCTTTACTGGATTTTTTACAGCTTCTGCGTGTCGCTTGGTTATGGAGAAATGCTTCCACCTCTAATTGCTGCCTGGTCTGCAAACCTGATTTTCTCATGTTTCGGGATAGTTATTTTACTTAATGCTGATTAATCAGTTCACGGTTCACGGTTGATCAAAACATAAAACTGTTAACCGTGAACCGATAACCGTTATGGATTTATGAATGATCACTCTTTATAATATTATACTTACAATAGGAATTACCGTTGGTATTCCCCTGATAATTCCAATTGTTCTTTTGTCTGAAAAAAGGCGAAAAACATTTCTGCAAAGATTGGGAATCAAGAGACTTCCCGAAAACATATTATCCAAAAATAACAAAAAACCAATCTGGATACATGCGCTATCTGTTGGAGAAGTTTTTTCTTCTGTTCCTCTTGTTATGAAATTAAAGGAACGTTTCAGTGATAAAAGAATTGTTTTTTCAGCTTCAACCAAAACAGGCTTTGAGATAGCAAATAAGCTTTTTAAGAAAAATGTTGATTCAATATTTTTCTTTCCTTTTGATCTGCTGTTTTCTGTAAAATATATTACAGGAAAGATAAACCCCGAAGTGATTATCATCGTTGAGTCAGATATCTGGCCAAATTTTCTATTCGAGATGAAAAAACGCAATATCCCGGTTATCCTGATCAATGCCAGGCTATCTGAAAGGTCATTTAAGGGATATAAACGTTTTTCATTTATTGCTAATAAACTATTTTTGTATTTTGCAAAAATTTGCACCCAGTCCATTGAAGATTCCAGGCGCTTCATGCTTCTTGGTATCCCTTCAAACATGATATCAACAACGGGAAATATTAAATTCGATCAGCCATATAATTTTGTTTCAGAAGAAGAAATTAAACAATTAAAAAAATCTATGAATATTTATAAGCCGGTTAAAAAAATTTTACTGGCAGGAAGTACTCACGAAGGCGAAGAATCAATACTTATTGATGCTTTTTCAATGATCAGAAAAAACTTTGCAGATACTGTCCTTGTTCTTGTCCCGAGGAATCCTGAACGTGCGAGGTCTGTAGTAAAATTATGCAACTATTCCGGATTTTCATCAATTCTTATGAAAGACTTCAAAAATATAGATAAAAATGAAAAAAATGATGTTATTATTATTGATGTTATAGGAATTTTAAAAAAGCTTTACGCCATAGCAGATGTGACTTTTGTCGGCGGAAGCCTTGTAGATCTGGGCGGCCACAATCCGCTTGAACCTTCTGCATTTTCAAAACCTGTTATATTTGGACAATATATGAGCAATTTTGCAAATATATCTCAAATGCTTATAGATTCAGGTGGAGCTGTCGAGGTAAAAAATGCAAACAGCCTTTATGAAACAATAGTGGAAATTCTCAGTGATAGTGATAAAGCCCGGAATATGGGAGAAAAAGCATTTCAAGTCTTTAATTCCAACAAGGGAGCTGTTGAAAAAACTCTAAAAGTCATAGAAAGCCAATTGAAGAATTGCGAAAACCAACAATTATGAGCAATGTTTTAAAAAAAATCGAATGTATTATGACCGGTAAAAAGAAAGCTGATATTATTTCTTTCGAATCCCTTTTATTTACGCTTTCCCTTATTTATGGCGGTGTTATTAAAATAAGAGAATTTTTTTATAATAAAGGCATGTTAAGGTCAAAAAAACTTCCCTGTCTGGTAATATCAATTGGAAATATTACAGTCGGAGGTACGGGGAAAACCCCAATGACCATATATGTCGCAGAGCTGGTAAAACGTATGGGATATAAAGTAGTAGTAATCAGCAGAGGATATAAAGGGCTTGCGGAAAAAACCGGAGGAATTGTAAGCGATGGGAAAATAATATTTATGAAACCTGACAAATCAGGTGATGAACCGTTTATGATTGCCGCCAGGCTGAAAAACATACCTGTTGTTACAGGTAAAAACCGGTTTAATGCAGGCATGATGGCTTTCAATAATTTTAAGCCGGACATTATTGTACTTGACGATGCTTATCAGCATTTAAAATTAGAAAGAGATATAGACCTGGTTCTGTTAGATAAAGAATATCCCTTTGGTAACAAGTACCTGTTGCCAAGAGGCACTCTCAGAGAATCAATTCCCTCACTTCTAAGGAGCGATGCAATTGTTTTAACAAGATCAGATAATACCTCAAATATGGAAGAAGAATCATGTTTTTCAAAAGTTAAAAAATTTACTTGTGGTAAACCTGTTTTTAAAGCAATACATACGCCGAAAATCTACAAAATAATAAAAGGCAAAGATATTATATCAGACAAAACATATGCCCACAGTTTTGATTTACTGCGAGGACAAAAAGTCTTTGCCTTTTCGGGCATAGCCCAAAATAGTGACTTCAGGCATGTTGTTGAAGGGCTGAATTGCGAATTGAAAAGTTTTAAAGAGTTTCCCGATCATCACCCGTATTCCAACAATGACCTTTATAATCTTTTGCAATTATCAAGCAAATTAAAAGTTGATTTTGTGCTTACAACAGAAAAGGATTATGTTAAAATTGCCGACAGAGTGACATGGCCGGTTGATCTTGTAGTTATTGCTGTTAATATATCCTTTGGGAATTATGATGCTGCATTTGATAATTTTATAAAAAACAAACTTGATGAACTTGTAAAAAGTAAAATAGCTGACTGACAAAAAATGACTGAGCTCTCTCCCGATAAGATAAAACAGATATTAATCCGCTCCACCAACTGGGTTGGTGATGCCATAATTACTACACCGGCAATCAGAGCTGTGCGCAAAAATTTTCCTGAAGCAAAAATAAGCCTTCTTGCAAAACCATGGGTTGCCCCAATTTTTTACAACAATCCCTATATTGATAATATCCTGATTTACGACGCTGCCGGAAAACATAAAGGCCTGTTCGGCATACTCAGGTTGAGCAAGGAACTGCGAAAAGAAAAGTTTGATCTTGCCATCTTTTTTCAGAATGCTTTTGAAGCCGCCTTGACAGCTATTTTGGCAGGAATCCCAAACAGACTCGGCTATAACACTGATGCAAGAAATCTGTTACTTACACATTGTATCCGCATAACGCCGGCCCTGAAAAGAGTCCATCAAATTGATTATTATCTTGGAATTCCTAAAGGCGCTTCACTCAAATCAGATAGCAGGCATCTGACCCTTGTCGTAACAGATAAAGAGCGCAAACATGCTAAAGAAACACTATCAAAACACGGTATTACAGGAAAAAACAGACTTGTAGGAATAAATCCCGGTGCTGTTTTTGGATCTGCAAAACGTTGGTTTCCTGAACGGTATGCTGCACTGAGTGTTAAACTGCAAAAATATAACGGAGCAGAAATTGCTATATTCGGAGGGCCGGGTGAAAAGGCACTTGGGCAGTATGTTTCTGAATTAATAGGAAGCCGCTGCGTTAACTTTTGCGGCAAAACCAGCCTTCGTGAGGCTGTCGCATTAATTGAGAGGTGTCAACTTTTTATTACAAACGATTCAGGTTTGATGCATGTTGCTGCAGCTCTTGATACTCCACAGATTGCGATATTTGGTTCTACCGATCATATAACAACCAGTCCCAGTGGTTCAAAAAGCCAGATTATAAGAATACCGGTGCCTTGCAGCCCTTGTCTAAAACCGGATTGTCCCAAAGACCACAGGTGTATGAAAAATATTACTGTCGATATGGTATATGATGTTGCTGTAAATTTTTTGTGCGAACCCGAAGAACAAATTAAAAGATGAACGTTCAACATCTAATAATGATGTCGCTTGAATTTATAGATTGTCTCGCCTTGCGTTAGTAGCGCCTTGAGGCAAATAATTTTAGACGTTTGGTATGCAAAACTTGACACTTTATGCACAAAGTGGTATTTTCATGCATAAAGGAGGCCGATTATGAGAACAACGCTTGATTTACCTATAGATTTATTAAATGAGGCTATGAAAGCTACCCATATTAAGACAAAAACCAAAGTCATCATCATAGCCCTGGAAGAAGTAATCAGAAAATCAAAAATTGCAGAGTTAAAAGAATTTAAAGGAAAAATTGATTTAGACATTGATTTAGATACAATCAGAGGACGTCAATGTCAGTATTAGTCGATACTTCAGTATGGGTTGAGTATTTTAGAAGTGGAAATAATTCTGAAAAACTTGATTTTTTAATTGATGAAAATCTTATTGTAACAAATGATCTAATTCTGGCAGAGCTGATACCCTTCCTAAAGGTTCAAAAGCAAAGAAAACTGACCAATTTATTGCTCAATATCAACAAGGTAAATTTGTCCATTAGTTGGGGCCAAATCATTGAGTATCAATATAAATGCCTCAAAAATGGATTGAATGGTGTTGGTATACCAGATTTAATAATTGCCCAAAACGCAAAACAAAATAATTGTAAAATTTATTCACTGGACAATCATTTTAGCCTGATGAAGGATATCCTTACCCTTAAGATAATATAGATTTCAGCTGCGCCTAACAAATGCCCACGATGCCGGTCAGCACCGCATATCCTCAAAACAAGGATAAAAAAGCGCGAGGCCGGTTGTTTGGAATAACCGAAAGACGTCTGGAGGTTATGGAAATGATAGAATATGATGAAAATACTTATCGTTAAATTAAGCGCTATCGGAGATGTGATACATACGTTGCCCTCGCTTAATGCCATCAAAAGACACTATCCTGATGCACATATAACATGGCTGATTGAGGAAGCTGCTTCCAGTCTTATTGTAGAACATGAAGCTTTGTATCGTGTTATTATTTCAAAAAGAAAGAAATGGGTAAAAGGGATTTTCGGGTCATCCTGCCTGAAGAATATTAAAGAAACTTATCAATTTCTAAAAGAGCTGAGGGACACAAAATACGATTTAATTATTGATTTTCAAGGGCTGTTAAAAAGTGCTACCCTGATAGCATTGGCCAGAGGAAAGAGAAAAACAGGATTTGATAAAGGCATGGAACATATGGAATATAGCTACATTTTTTTAAACGAGCGTATTCCTCCTGTTAATATGGATAACCACGCTCTTTTAAGAAACCTGATGCTTATTAATGCCTTGGGAATCAAATCAAAAGAGATCGAATACAAGCTTCCTGTTTCCTTTTACACCCACAAGATAACCGATGAGCTTTTAGAACGTCATGGGATTAAAGATGCCAGGCTGCTTGTTGCGATAAACCCGGTTGCAAAATGGATAACAAAACTCTGGGATAATCGGAAGTTCGCTTTGCTGGCCGACAGGTTGATCGAAAAATACAATGCAAGCGTGATTTTTACCGGAAGTCAATCAGATAGAAGTACAATTGATAACATACTGTCCGGCATGAGTTATGGCGCTGTTAATCTTGCAGGCGAAACAACGCTGAAAACTCTTGCGGCACTTTATGAAAAAACAAAATTTCTTATATCCACAGATACCGGCCCAATGCATATGGCAGCAGCAATTGATACCCCTGTTATAGCTCTTTTCGGACCGACAGCTCCATGGAGAACCGGACCTTTTGGAGCAAAACATAAAATTTTGAGATCAGGGCCGTATTGCAGTCCCTGCTTTAAGCGACATTGCAGTACAAAAGACTGCATGAATCAGATAAGTGTAGAACAGGTTATGGATGCGGTAAGCTCTATCCTTTCGTAATAAATGGAATGTTTGTTGACTTTTTAAGCAAAATCAATTATTGCTTTTCAATAATATAAAAATAATGAAAGACGTAATGTATGGCCAATCCATTTATAATGCGCGTAATTCCATCTGGTTATCCATTTGCCGACAGAATTCAGGAATTAAAAGAACTTTCTTCTCATGCACGCAATAAGGCAAATGTTGTTGTCTTTGCTCCCCGCAGATATGGAAAAACATCCCTTGTAAAAAAAATTCAGGCAAACCTCAAACAAGATGGCTTTATTACCATTTATACTGATTTTTTCATGGTAGCTTCTGTTGATGATGTTGCTGAACGGATTGCCAGAAGTGTATATTCCATCCTGCACAAACGTGAATCCTTTTTTCAAAAAGGGGCGAGATATCTCAAAACATTTAAAACGTTCAGGCCGGTTTTCAAGCCGTCCCCTGATGATGGATTTACTTTTACAGTTGAACCCGTATCATCTGACCTGTCTGGCATATATCTTCTTGACAAGGTGTTGGAAGAGATAGGTGAATTCATACATAAAGAATCAAGCGGAATACATATTGTATTTGATGAATTCCAGGAAATTACAGATTTAAAAGAACACCGGATAGAAGGAATAATAAGAAAGCATATTCAAACACATCAGACCTCATACTTTTTTGTTGGAAGTCGCAGGCGAATTCTGCTTGATATGTTTAATCAGAGGAACAGACCTTTTTATCAAAGCGCAATTATATATCCGCTTGAGCCATTACCGCATGAGGAATTAAAATCTTTTTTGGTTGAGCAGTTTAAGTTGGGGAGAAAAAGCTGTTCAAGAAAAAACGCTGAAATAATTTCAAACAAAGTTGCCCAATATCCATATTATGTTCAGAGCCTGGCATATAATGTATATGAAGCGGCTGGACGAACAGTAACAAGCAATGATATTGAAATTGGATTTGAAAAGCTCATCTCATCAGAAAGATACGGATATGAAAGCATTGTGCAGGGACTAACTCGCCCGCAAATATTATTATTAAAAGCATTAGCTGTTAACCCGAGTGCAAAAATTCTTTCAACCAAGTATATGAAGCAATATAAACTATCCATTGGCGGAATTCAATATGCTCAAAAAAAACTTGAACGAATGGATTTAATCGAAAAGAAGAATCAGGTCTGGCAAGTTGTAGATCCGGTGTTCAGATTTTGGTTAGGAACGTGGACGAAATAACTTCCACAAACAGGCGTACAGCTTTGGGGTAACAGTTTACGGTTAATCAAAACATAAAACTGTTAACTGCAAACCGACAACCGTGAACTGTTATAAATAATGGAAAAAATAAAATACAGCACCGGTCAAAAATGTCAAAACTCAATGATCTTTCAGGATCAATAAAAACTTTCATCGTTAATGTACCCAAAAATTATATTGTTAAAGCGGGAAATATATTGGGAGGGCTTGTATACTTGTTTGATGCTCGTCACAGGCGCATCATAAGACGTAATTTGAAATTTACTCACCCACAGTGGTCGGAGAATTATATTAGAAAACTCACTCTTTGTATTTTCCGGAACATGGGAATTACTATCCTTGAAATCTGTCAAATGACTTGTTTTTCAAAAGAAGATATTTTGCAGAAAGTTAGAATAAGAGGAAAAGAAAATCTGTTAAATACCACAAAAAGCTCTAATGGCGTTATTATGATCTCTGCTCATATAGGGAACTGGGAAATGTGTCATCTTTTTGTGTCAACTTATTTACAAAAAACACAGGTAGTGGTAGCGCAAAACCAGCCTGTTTTCATTGAACGGATAATTAATAAGCTCAGAACAAGTACAGGGAATACAATTATCAGCAAAAAAGGAGCCATGATCAAACTGGTTCGCACCTTGCGCAAAGGTAAAATGATAGGACTGCTGATTGACCAGGGGACTTCTCGTAGAGAAGGAGTTGAAGTTACTTTTTTTGGCCGCAATACCTATTCCACACATGCAGCCTCTTTGCTGGCTGCAAGATATAATTGCCCGGTTTTGCCGGTTTATTGCATAAGAGAATCTGACGCAAAATTGACAGTTGTTGTGGAACCTGCACTGAAATTACATAAAACAGCTAATGCGCGTGCCGATTTGCAGACAAATACACAGATTATGACAGACTCTGTTGAAAAAATGGTTAGCTTATATCCGGAACAATGGTTCTGGTTTCACAAACGATGGAAAAGGCACTATCCGGAATTATATCCTGAAGATCTTGCCAAACGGCAACGCCGAAGAGATAAAAGAAGAGTACGTGATAAAAAAAAAGCATGAGACGATAACTTTTTTACGAGTTTATCAATTTAGAAAAAATAATAAAAAAATGAAAGACCACATAAGGCGCTATATTTACATAATTGATCAGTTTGATTATATCCGGCCGATTGCGGCGATATTAAGCCTTATAACGCTGTTCATCGCTGTCAACACCCAGAATCCTGTAAATAATGACGGAATTCTATATTTGAAAACTGCTGAGGCTTTTTTAAACAGTGGGTGGCAAGAGGCGATAAAACATTATGAGTGGCCGTTTTATTCAATATTTATTGCGTGGCTGTCCCAAATAACACATTTATCTTTCGAAAACTCAACCTATGTATTGAACGCAGCCCTTCTTGTTATAATCGTAATTAGCTTCATAACTCTTATTGAGGAATTAGGCGGTTCACGTTTCGTACAATTTATAGGTGCCCTTATTATTCTCAGCCATCCTAAATTACATCATTATCAACACTACATTGTTAGAGGGTTTGGTTACTGGGCTTTTTCTCTTTTATCTCTCTTAAATTTTATTCGTTTTTTTAAATATTTAAAATGGCACTATGCTCTAAATTGGGGGATATTTATAAGCGCTGCAATATTGTTTCGTCCTGAAGGCTTGGTGATATGTTGCTTTGTACCTATAGTTCTTCTGCTTCGATCTGAAACAAAGCCATGGAATAAATTAGTCTCCATTTTTAAAGCATATAGTTTTAATATCATTTCGATATCAATAATAATTGTATGGTGGCTCAATATGCCAAATAGTACAAGCGCCCAGCTTGGACGATTAAGCGAATTCTGGGATCAACTGCAAAACGGCCTGATGCTGTTAAGTACCAATATTAATGAAAAAGCAGCAATTATCAGCCAGACAGTCCTTCATGAATATTCAAAAAAGTGGGATTTAACCATGGTCATATCAGGCCTATCCGGGATATACTTATATAAATTGATAGAAACTCTATGGCCGGTACATACATTGCTTTTTGGCCACGCTTTCTGTAAAAAACTTATGCCTGCGGAGAAAGACACAAAAAAAGTAATAATATATTTTACGATATTAAATTTAGTCATACCTGCCATATTCTTAGGACAAAAATTTTTCATATCATACCGTTTTTTAATGCCGGCAAGCCTGCTTTTGCTACTCTGGACTCCATTCAGCCTGCATGATATTATGCAAAAATGGTTAGATAAAAAAGCTGTCTTTAAAAATAATCTTTTATTTCCTACACTCGCTCTTGCTTTCTTGATTATGTTTGTTTATGCATTTATACCGCCCAAACAATCAAAAGCATATATTGTCTCGGCCGGTACATGGCTTAAGCAAAACATGATACAGCAATCAAAACTCTATACAAATAATTCTCAACTTTCATATTATGCCGGGAAAAAATTTATTGAATGGGATGGTTGTGACGATCTTGCAATACCGCAGTGGTCACCTGATGACTTTGTTGCTTTAAAAACATACAAGAAGGATTATAAAAATATAACCAATACTCTTTTACCGTTAAAACTAAAACCCTGCAAAATCTTTATGAATAAAGAAGGGCACATGATTGCTGTTTTCGAGTTCAAAAGTAATGAGGAAGCTGATTTCGTAAAAAACTGATAGGTTGTCCTCCCGATGAGCTATATGTGTGGAAGTTCACGATTATCGGTTTACAGCTTTTTTTAACCATTCAACTACTGTAGCGTTTTAACCGTGAGCTGTTGTCTATATAGAAATCTTTATGCGTAAACCTGTAGTTACAGCATTAATACCAAACTATAAAACTCTTAAAGTTACCAAACTATGCCTGCGTCTTCTGCGCAAATATACCGATCCGAAAAAAATCAGCATAATCGTCATTGACAATGACTCTCGGGACGAATCTCTGGAATATCTGAA
>DAOURZ010000379.1 GCA_030627475.1 Deltaproteobacteria bacterium
ACAGCCACGGAGCCGTCACAATATATAGTGATGGTAAATCGCTTGAAGTTTTAAAAAGCCCGCTATAGCTGCTTCCCCAACTCTTTTTTACATTGACATTTATGGCCCGAATAGAATATATTTACCCCCATCGTAAATTACACGCTTGTATTTTTTGATGGGGGTAAAATTGGTTGATTATCTGCATAGATATATTGAAAAAAATATATCCGATGATTTAAAACGTAAGATGGTCTTTGTTGGTGGACCGCGACAGTCCGGAAAAACCACGATGGCAAAGCAGCTTTGTAATGAAGCCGGGTTTGACACAAAAATGCGTTATCTGAACTGGGATTCGGCAGAGGACAGGGAAAAAATTCTCATTGAACGATTTCCCGCAGGGCCTGGATATCTGATTCTTGATGAAATTCACAAGTATTCGCGGTGGCGACAGGTGGTAAAAGGCCTGTATGATAAACGAGGCGATGAACTTCACATCCTTGTTACCGGCAGCGCACGGCTTGACTATTACCATCGCGGGGGCGATTCCCTTCAGGGGCGATATCATTTTTTCCGGCTTTTCCCGCTGACATATGCCGAACTGGACATGCCGGCGCCATCAACTGTGCGGGATTTTCTGATTTATGGCGGATTCCCCGAACCGTTCATGCTGCAGTCGGAAACACAGAGTAAGCGATGGAGCAGAGAATACCGTTCAAGAATTGTCAGGGAAGAACTGGCCGATCTTGAAAATGTTCGAGATCTGGGCATTATTGAAAAGATGGCGCTTCGTCTTCCTGAACTTGTTGGTTCTCCACTCTCAATCAATGCGCTGAGAGAAGACTTGCAGGTTTCACATCAATCCGTGTCGCGGTGGATCGGCATGCTCGAAAATCTCTATATGATTTTCCGGATATATCCGTTTGGAGCGCCAATGATAAGGGCGGTCAAAAAAGAGGCAAAGCACTACCATCTTGACTGGACAGTGGTCAAGGATACTGGAAAACGATTTGAAAATCTCATTGCCTGTCATCTTTTGAAATGGTGTTTTTTTCTTCAGGATACCGAAGGCAGAGACGTAGAGCTTCGTTATTTCAGGGACATAGATAAACGAGAGGTGGATTTCGTAATTGTTGAAGATGGAAATCCTCTCCATTTTGTAGAATGCAAAGAGAAATCCGGCAGGAATATCAGCCGGCCGCTCAACTACTTGAAGACTCGCTTTCCTTCCGTGCCGGCCACACAGGTATCACTTGAGAATGATATTGATCTGATCACAAAGGAAGGTATCAGAATATGTTCAGCCCACTTGTTTCTTTCGGAGTTTGTGTAATGAAAATCAACTCCATTATATATAAATATATTTTCAAGGAAATGATTCCTCCTTTTGTTATCAGTATTTTGTTTTTCAACTTTATTTTTCTGCTGACAAAGATACTTGATATTACAAACATGATCGTAAATTACAGGATCAGCCTGTTTGATGTTATGCTGCTGCTTATATATTCAATGCCGCACTTTCTTGAGTTTGTAATTCCCATATCCATTATGATGACTGTTATGTTGACCTTCTTCCGTCTGTCAAGCGACAACGAAATCGTTGCCCTTAAAGCCGGAGGCATAAGCATTTACCAGCTTCTTCCTCCTGTACTTCTTTTATGCCTTACAGGATGCATTCTTACAGGTTTTATGACCATATATGGGCTGCCGTGGGGAAGACTGTCGTTTGAAAAATTAACATATGAAGTGGCTTCATCCAATGTTAATATTGGAATGAAAGAAAGAACTTTTAATGATAATTTTGAAGGCGTTATGTTTTATATGAATAAGATTGACTTAAAAAATAAGGCTATAATAGATGTTTTTATTGAAGACCAAAGAACAAAAAATATTATCAGCACAGTTGTAGCGCCAAGAGGAGAAATGTTTTGCGAACCCGACAAACTCCTTTTTCACGTGCGACTGCATAATGGAACAATTAATCAGGTTGATATTGAACGCAGGACAGTTCATTCGATAAATTTTGATACTTATGATATAAACCTTGATTTGAAAAAATC
>DAOURZ010000150.1 GCA_030627475.1 Deltaproteobacteria bacterium
ATTTTTTGTTTATCACAAAAAAAACAGGTACTAAAAAACTTGCTATTTCATCAACTTCTGTGATCCGAAACAGAACAAAGGCGGCCCGAAAACGAAATAACTTCCTCAACTATGTATCACAGATTCAGGCCGCCTTTGCCAAATTCGACCCCCCAAAAAAGCATTCCCCAGCCATTCCGAATAATTAGTGCCTGAACGAAAACTGCCAATTTTTCCAATTTCTGTGTCAGGCGCAAATTTTAATCCTCAAAATACCCAATGTATTCCTGCGGTTAAAATTTGCATCTTCCTTGAACTTGAAAAAAATTTTCTAACTTTCGTTCGGGCACTAATTAAATAGAACTTAAGACTTGACGTTAACAAGCATTTGATGTTATTGATAAAATATTAATTCACAAAAGTTATTGTGAACCGGTATGCAATAACCTTCCCATTTCTTAAAACATGGAGATAACAATGAAAAAAAACAAATTGTTACTTGTATTCATGCTTTTAGGTCTCTTTTTCGCCTCATACGCTTTTGCACATGCACCCTTTTGTTCGTGTTTGGATAATGGGGATGGAACTATTCTTTGCGAGAGTGGATTTTTCGATGGTTCCTCGGCTGTTGGAATAAGAATACAAGTGGTAGATGCCAATGGAAAAATACTAATCGAAGGATATATGGATAAAAAAAGCGAATTTAAATTCAATAAGCCTTCAGGCGAATATACGGTCATTCTTGATGCAGGCTTTGGACACACCGTGACAGTACCAGGCTCAGAGATTACGGAGTAGCAGTGAAAACGATATACCATCCCTATACACCATCAAGGCAAGATCCCGATTTTTTGGAAAGAACGGCAACAGGTCGTGATAAGCTCTTATCAACTTTACTCTCCGGTATTGAGCAAGAATCACGACAACCTGAGCATCAGCTTTTGATCGGTCCTCGGGGCATCGGAAAGAGTCACATCATTGCACTACTTCTCCACAAAATAAAAAACTCCTCTCACTTAATGGCAAAATGGCTACCTGTTTCTTTTCCTGAGGAGGCAGCAGGAATTATTACGCTTCGAGACTTCATGGAAAAGGTAACAAGACTTTCCAGCGAAGAACTGGAAAACGAGGGATTTTCTGATGATGCCATGAGACTCAGGGACATTCTTGAGATTACGGATGGAGAATCAAGTAACGAGGAGGCCGCAAATCAGATCAGGTCATTTCTGATTGACTGGACAGAGAAAAATCAGAGAAAAATTTTGATATTACTGGAAAATGCAGATCGGGTGATCGGAGATCGCATAACAAAAAGGCTTCAGGACGAAAAATGGCTGGCCGATCTTTTGATGAATGAGGACATATTCTATTTGATTGCCACCTCAGCTACCTTTTTTAAACAGATAACAAACGAGGATCATCCTCTCTGCGGGCTTTTTCGGGTCGACCTAATTAATGAATTAAGTCTTGATGAATCAACTGAACTACTTCTAAAGTGTGCCGCTGAGGAAGGACGCACCACGCTTGCAAAGGAACTTAAGACAAGAACCAACAAGGCTCAAGCAATATACACACTTGCGGGAGGAAATCCCCGCTTGCTGATAATGCTCTACATCCTTATCCGAAATTCGGATGCAAATATAACGAATATAGAAACCGGTTTTTTTAGTTTGCTGGAGGATCTAACACCCTATTTTCAATCATGCATGGCTCAGTTAACTGCTCAGGAAGAAAAAGTTCTGGTGGCTTGTGCAGAGGGAACTGAATTCATTGGGCCTGAAGAAGTTGGTCGAAAAGTTCATATGCCGGCAGATGAAGTAACCACCCACCTGCAAAAACTCGAAACAGCCGGTTTTGTCAAAAAAACAGAGAAATTGATTGATAGAAATGAATGGGCGCTATATCGACTTTCTGCAACTAACTTTCGTTACTGGTATCAGATGAATTCAGAGCATAACAGAGAAATGAGTGAGATATTCATCCGATTTCTCATTCTCTATTATACCTACAGTGAAATTGAGCAGATATATCTTTCCCGAAGTACAAAATTACTGGAAGGTAAAAAATCGTCTGCGGTGGAAACAAACTCACGCAGAGAACTGCAGTATCTTGAGGTAGCGATGCGTTTGGCGAAAAAAGAGGAGATACAAACACTTTTAACCTCACTGGAAAAGGGACTAAAAAATAAAAGTTATACTGATGGAATCAAACATCTCTATGAAGACTTATTAAAATCAATCCGGAATATTCTTCGATTCTGATATGCATACACAAATCGTAAAACCGTCAGGTACAAGTCATGAGGGTCTGTATTTTGTTTTGACTGTTGCTGTAGTTATTGCAACGGCAGGAATCTGCATTATGCACAGGACCAGAGCTGAACCTGAACAGGTTTTGTTCGAGTACCAGATAAGCGGGTACAAAGATCTTAACAATTTCGAGCAGGGGACATTTCTCGCCCTCTATACAGCGGCCATGGAGATTGATGCCAACCACGACAATAATGAGGGAACGTGGTCATCGGTAAGAGATCTGCAAGAACAATTTATGCCTCCATTTGCCCATGATCGTGCATGGGTCATGAGTGGAAAACTTATCTGGACACAAAAGATATTAAACACAGATATGATACATGCAACAGCGTATCTTGGAAGACCGTCCATTTCCGATATCTCGGGCTCTTTTTTGCTTGTCCTGCTACATGACCACAGCACAGAAGGTGACTACCAGATCGGAGAGCCGGAACATGATGAGGGGCCATTCAAAATATGGTATTCTAACAAAACCGAATCAGGTTTCCCGAAAAAGTTTAGCGTGCGCAGTCTGGCCATAATGGAATGGAAAGAGGTTATCCCGTATACAGGTGACGATGAGATGAAACGAATAAAAGGAATTATCTGAAAGTCTATAAGGATGGAACTATGCAAAGACTATTGTTAATCATGTTATTAATGCTCGCTTTAATTTCAGGTGGAACTAATCCCGCAATTGCGGAAAAAAAAATCTGTATAGGAATTACTTTGCATCCATATTACAGCTTTGTAAAAAATATAGTGGGTGACAAAGCAGACGTGGTTCCGCTGATAGGGTCCGGATTCAACCCTCACAGCTACGAGCCTAAGCCTGATGACATAAAAAAGGTAATGAAAATGGATGCAATCGTGATAAACGGAGTGGGTCACGATGAATTTGTCTTTGAGATTATTGAGGCAGCCAGAATGAAGGACAAACTTGATGTTATCTACGCAAATAAGGCGGTTGCCCTTATTCCCATACCAGGAACGGATCCCGCAGACAGGATAGTCGATTCTCACACTTTTGTTTCCATAACTACCTCAATACAACAAATATATAATATTTGCGACGAATTGACAAAGCTTGATCCGGAAAACGCTCAAACCTATCGAAAAAATACCCGCAACTATGCATTAAAGCTGCGCCGGATGAAAGCTGAGTATATGAAAAGGGTAGTTGATATTCCTGATATTGATTTTCGCTGTGCCACTATTCATGGCGGATACAGCTACCTTTTGCAGGAATTCGGTCTGGAAGTCACAGCAGTAATAGAACCAGGGCACGGGTTAAAACCGACTGCCAGTCAGTTGCGGACCACTATTGATCTTATTGAACAATCAGGTGTGGATGTGGTTTTTTCTGAGATGCACTTTCCTGACAAATATGTGGATACGATCAAGGAAGCTACCGGTGTAAGGCTTTACTCATTTTCTCATATCACCGGAGGGGATTATACCGTCGAAAAATTTGAAGAAGAGATGAAATTCAACCTTGACATTCTAACCATTGCCCTGATGGATGCCTGCAGGCAACCGGATACAGGGGATACGGTTGGAAAAAAAAAAGAGATGTAAGAAAATGCTTGCAAAAAATGAGGATCAGCCTCACGGGCCGTCTATATGCTTTGAGATGGTCGGTCTCTGCCTGAGCAATATCACTATCCTGCAAAATGTAAGCTTTACCGTAAAGGCAGGAGAAATACATTGCCTTATCGGGCCGAACGGCGGAGGAAAAACCAGCCTTATCCTTTCACTGCTTGGGCAAATGCCTCATACCGGCCGCATCAAGATCAATTGGACAAATGGAACAACGATCGGATATGTGCCCCAGATGCTTGATTTTGATCGGACACTTCCGATTACGGTAAACAACTTCATGTCAATGATTTGCCAGAATATACCTGCATTTATTCGTACCGGGAAAAGATATAAAGATATCATAAATAATGCCCTTCGGCTGGTCAGCATGGATACCAGAGGAGAACGAAGACTGGGAGAGTTATCAGGAGGTGAAATGCAACGGGTTTTATTTGCTCAGGCCTTGATTCCGTTTCCCGATCTCTTGATTCTTGATGAACCGGGAGTAGGTATAGACAGCATCGGAGCAAGAGTCGTTGAGGAGATCATTCTTGTTTTGAAAAAACGGAAAGTTACTATGGTCTGGATAAATCACGACTTGAAGCAGGTCAGACAGCTGGCCGATGCTGTTACGTGTATTCATAAACAGGTGCTTTTCTCAGGGAGCCCGAATGAAGTCCTGACCACGGAAAGAGTCTTTCAGGCCTTTAGTGCAACCAGCTCTATCTGAACTTAGGGTAAGGTGATTAATATCTACAATTCTATAATGCCGATTGTGCAGCGCCTGGCGGAGTCAGGCTGGCTGCCGGAGTCGCTCAAATACGCATTTGTGTTCAATTCTCTTGTAGC
>DAOURZ010000198.1 GCA_030627475.1 Deltaproteobacteria bacterium
GGAACAGAATGAAGAGCTGAAAAAAATAAATGAAAATTTAGAAGGGCTTATCCAGGAAAGAACAAAGGACCTTGAAATTCAGAATCAGGCACTGGAACTTTCACGTGCCATCCTGGAAGACCTGCCTGTTCCGGTCATTGGCGTCAGCGTTGAAGGGATGATTGTGCTGATCAATCGCCAGGCACAATCCTTATCAAATAACGGCAAAAGTGTTGAGATAGGAAAAAAACTTTCGGATTACTTTTCAAATAAGATGGAAGAAAAGATAAATGAAGCGATGATGTGCGGCACATCACTGATATTAAATAAATATCGGTTATCAGGGACAAGCTATGATATTGATTTAATACCGCTTTCCGAAAAATTCAGTGGCAAAGGCGTTGTCCTGTCTTTAAGAGAAATAATTGAGAAGTGAAAAGTGAAAATTTAATGAATTCCGTTAATTTTATATGAATTAATGGAGCGAAGCGATTCCACAAATATTCAATATTCAATCCGGTAACCCGCTATGGCTGAAATTAACGAAAAAGAAAAGAAACTGATAATCAAAATTGTTTACTACGGTCCTGCATTAAGCGGAAAGACCACCAACCTTATGCAGCTTCACGAACTCATGAATCCAGCCAGATGTGGTGAATTTATGGTCTTTGAAACCAAGGGAGACAGAACTCTGTTTTTTGATCTTCTCCCGATGCTGATAAAATCGGAAAGCGGTTTTAAGGTCAAGATAAAACTTTTTACCGTTCCCGGACAGCCTGCACATGATGCTACACGCAAGGAGGTATTGTCCAGAGCGGACGCTGTGGTTTTTGTGGCTGATTCACAGACAAACCAGGCAATGAACAATTTTGAAAGTTTTGATAACCTGGAAAAAAATGCAGCCCGCGTAGGCCTTGATTTCGAAAAGCTTCCTCTCGTAATCCAGTTTAACAAGCGGGACTTGAAAGATATTATTGCCAAAGAAGAGGTATTAAATCTCTGGCAACCCACAGGTCTTCCGGTTACCTTTAGTTCTGCGGCTTATGGACGTGGAGTGAAAGAGACCTTTGAAATAGCGCTGAAAAAGACTTATCTCGGTCTAAACGATATCTGGCATTTAGATGAGAATTATTCGCTGACAGAGAAAGATTTCCTGAAATTGGTAGAATCATAATTTGAGTGTGATGGGAAAAAACCAATGGACAATAAAAAAATGATTTCACATATCGGAGAGCAAAAGAATTTTGATCGTGAATACGGATTGACCGAACTTGTTTCAACATCAGTATTCGACGAACTGCGCATCGAAATAGAGAAAATAGCGCCTGTCTCTCTCATTATGCTGTTGCCTGACGGCACATCTTACTACGCCAATAAACCCCTTTCCGCTGGCGAGGAAGCATCTTTTCACAAAATATTGTGTCTGGAGCAGATTGATACAATTAAAACATTCGGATTATCATCGTATGAAATCACAATCTTTCCCTTAATACACGAACTTGAAACTATAGGTTATCTGCTTCTCCGATATAAAAAAACCGGGAAACAGCAATCATGTCCGATCATCCCTCTCGGTTCTTTTATTATAAAGGTTTTGAACCACCTTGTAGTCTCCAGGCACAAAAGACTATTGACAGCAGGTCTTCACGGACAAGTGGTGGAAGACTCGTATGCCCAGCTTAAACAAAAAGCCGATATGCTTGAAAAATCAGAACAAAAATACCGGTTGCTTGCTGAAAGTCTCGAAAAAGAGGTAGAAAAAAAGACCGGAAAAATAAAAGAAACGCAGGCTCAGTTGATGCAGCAGGAAAAGCTGGCTGCCATAGGACGACTGGCCGCAGGAGTAGCCCACGAAATCAATAACCCGCTCGGATTTATCAGGAGCAATCTTGGGATTCTCGGTGAGTATGTTTCAGACCTCTACGAACTGGCCAAAGAGTATAACTTTCTTGAAAAAACTTTTTATGCCTCTGAAAATAATTATCCGGCGACAAAAGAGATTGAACCTATATTTCAAAAGATCAATGCCTTTAAAAAACAAATTGATCTTGACTTTATATTAAGCGACACAACACATATTGTATCGGAATCCAAAGATGGGGCGGATCGAATAAAAAAAATCGTATCAGATCTGAAAGAGTTTGCTTCTATAGATCAGCCGGGTGAAACCGAAGTCAATATTAATATATGTATTGACAGCGCATTAAACATTCTCGCTAATGTTTTTGAAGGCAAAATAAAAATCGTCAAGGATTACAACAAGCTTCCTCTGACAACCTGCTATCGTGAAAAGATAAATCAGGTTTTTATGAACCTTTTATTAAATGCAGCGGATGCAATTAAAGATCGGGGGACAATTACCATTACTACCGGAATTCACAAAAGCAACAATTCGTATATCGAAATATCCATAGCCGACACCGGCGTGGGTATTTTACCTGAAAATCTCAATTGTGTATTTGAACCATTTTTCACAACAAAGGATATTGGCAGTGGAATGGGACTCGGGCTTTCAACCTCCTATGATACTATCAAAAACCACGGTGGAACCCTTGAGGTGGAAAGTCGGCCAGGCAGAGGCAGCGTCTTTACAATTAAAATACCGGTAAGATAAGGAACGTGGACGAATTAACTTCCCCGACTATGCATCATAGCATCAAGTTATATTTGCCCGATCTAAAATCACAAACATCTTGAAATAGCTCGCTATTCCTTCAACTCAGATACTATTCAACAGGAAAAACTATAATATGGCCGGATTAGCATCCCTTTTTATTGGGAAACCAGAAAAATTAAAAAAATCAAAGCACCAGAACATACAGGATGCGCCGAAAACGTACAAAAAGAATTATAAACTTCTGTTTGTTGACGATGAGGAAAATGTTTTAAGGGCAATGCGCCGCATTTTCAGGCACGAGAATTATACCGTATTGACAGCGGGTTCCGGTTCAAACGCTTTGAAAATTATTGAAGATGAGCCGGTTCATGTCGTGATTTCCGATTACCAGATGCCGGGAATAAACGGAGCAGACCTGTTGCGAAAGATTAAGGCTATGCATCCTCAGACCATCAGAATTATGCTGACCGGTCATGCCGATGTAAACGCAATTATGGGGGCTGTTAATGAGGGGTATGTTTACAAATTTATCACCAAACCATGGAATGACGATGACCTGCGTCTTACCGTCAGTCTTGCGCTTGAACAATATGATTTAATTGAGGAAAATAAGTCCTTAAAAAAACAAAAGGATATCCAGCAAAAGAAAATCAAGCAGTTAAGCCGCTATGTAAGCTCCAACCGAAGCGAGGTCGGACGGTTTTTACTCCGAAAAAAAATTATAAGCAAGGATAATCTAAAAAAGGCAGAGGAGATTCAGGCCAGAACAAACAAGATTTTGCCGGCAATCCTTATTGACATGGGAATCGTAAATGAACAGACCATTATAAAAATAATTCAATTAGAAATGAACATCAACCGGGTTTATCCGAAAGAGTTTACAGTTCCAAAGGAACTGGCATTTTTCATCCCAAGGGAAATATGTGAAAAAAATCTGCTCGTTCCTCTTAAACGATCAGAGGGTCAATTGATTGTAGCAATGGCTGACCCCACCGATTATATCAAGGTGGATGAGCTGAAGTTTATGGCCAGCATTCCGATTCAACCTGTTTTATCCACGCAAAAAGAAATTATCGAAAAGCTCAGGGAACTATATGATGACAATGATCTTTTAAAGCATGGGCTTTCCGAGTTTGATTTGGCAGACCCTTCTGAAAACCTGGAAATTATCATAGACCAGGATGACGAGACTGATATTGATGAACTCCTGAACGCCAAGGACGAGCCGTCGGCAATCAGGATTGTTAATGCGATTATTACCGACGCACTCCGCCATAATGCCTCGGATATTCATATAGAACCAAAAGTAAAATATA
>DAOURZ010000288.1 GCA_030627475.1 Deltaproteobacteria bacterium
AAATTCGGTCAATCATCCATTTTTTTCTTTTGAATGTGGCCGTTTTGTTGACATAAGAATATAATTCAGCCCATTTTTCCTTTAGCACTGTCCTGTTGAAATCCATGAGTTTCTCGTCTGGTATGAGACTGCCATTGAACTGGTAAACAATTATTTGATCACCATTGGTTATTATATAATTTGATGGCAATAACTCCTGCGCATAAGATCTTGTTTGACCAATATGGTCGATATTAATTTCCTTTTTGTTGTTTTTTGCTTCTACAACAAGAAGCACGTCTTTTTTTTCTCTTTCTTTACCAATGAACATGACAAAATCTGCCTCAGCTTTTGTTTTCTTAACACCTCTAAACATTTCAAGTGTATACCCTATGCATATGTCATCGTAGCCATATCCAAGTTTGTCTAACACTACAGCGACACATAATATGATAGACATTGTTTGATCTTTTTGGTACCCTTCCTTCCACATAATAATTTGGAGGGGGATTGGTGAGTACTCAACCTGAATGGAATGTCGACAAAAAAGCTAGAATTTTTCAAGGATCGTTAAAAAAGTTCCCAAAAGTTTATTTAGCACAAGTTGTTGGAACGGAGAAAGAATCGTTGTGGGATGAACTGGTTCAGACCCATCACTATTTGAGCTTCAAACGACTTCTTGGGAAACGACTTAAATATCTTGCGTTTATTCAGGAACGTCCAATAGCTGCTTTATCTTGGAGCGCTCCGGCTAAAAGGATCAATGCGCGAGATAGTTTTATCGGTTGGTCAGATGATTTAAGAAAGAAGTCACTTCAATACATCGTTGCCAACAGTAGATTTGTTATTTTTCCATGGGTTCAGGTTCCAAATTTGGGATCACATATACTTGGAATGAATCTTCGCTGTCTCCAAAAAGATTGGTCTGACAAATATCAAGAAGAGCTTTTGTTGGCTGAAACTTTTGTTGACCCTTCACTATTTGAAGGCACTGTCTACAAGGCAAGTAACTGGAAGAAACTTGGCAGTACAAAAGGATTCACAAAAAAGGGAAAAGGCTATATTTACCATGGGAATATCAAAGATATTTACATATATGTCCTCGAACCGCATTACAGGAAAATTTTAGGAGTCCCCCCCACCACAGAACCACGATTACCAAAGAAGGTGGAGGAAACAAGTATGTCACTACAGCAGTCAGCGTGGATGTCAAAATCGTTAGATAATTTTGACATTAAAGATCTTGATTTTGATCTAATAGGAAAAGAATTAACCGATTTTCACCATACTTTCACAGATTGTTTTTATCGAAGCGAACAAGAAAGCATTGGACTTACGTATCTTTCAGGTTTAATGAGTGCCATTCCAAGAAAAACTGCTGAAACAATTGCCCTTGAAATGGAAACGCCCCAATCTGTACGGTCAACCCAGCGTTTTTTGAAGACGTACAAATGGGATCATGCCGCAATGCTTCTCAAACATCAGGAATTAACCGCAGAAAGCTTGGGGACGGCCAACGGTATGATTACTGTTGACGCCTCTGAATTTCCTAAAAAAGGTCGTAATTCTGTTGGAGTGGCACGACAGTATTGTGGGAATACGGGAAAAACAGACAATTGTCAATCTGGAGTATTCGTGGGTTACGTCAGTGAAAAAGGTCATGGGCTTATTGACACTCAACTGTACATGCCAGAACAGTGGTTTGGGGAGGATCACGAAGAACTTCGCCAACAGAACCTTGTACCGGAGGATTTGCTTTTTCAGACAAAAAACGAAATTGCTTCTGATTTGATCAAGAAGGTTCACCATCATTTCCCAGCACGTTGGATAGGTTGTGATGCAAGTTTCGGGAGCGATAACGCTTTTCTCAACTCATTGCCCAGTAGCCTCACGTATTTTGCTGATGTTAAGTCAACCAGTAAAGTTTTTCTTGAAAAGCCTGAAATTGGAATTCCACCCTATTCAGGAAGGGGAAAGCGCCCAACAAAGCCTAAGGTCTTAACCAGCCACCTGCCTATTTCTATTTCAGAGTTAGAGAAATCTGATAACATCGAATGGACAGTGGTTAATCTGGGAGAAGGAAGCAAGGGACCACTTCTTGCACATGTAGCCTGTATGAGAGTTTATCCTTCGCGTGATGGATTACCACAGAACAAGTCAGTGTGGTTAATAATAAGAAAACGGACAGATAACCAAACCAGATATGCATTTTGTAATGCCCCGGAAGCAACAAGCATCGCAGATTTAAGTTATGCGTCATGCTTACGCTGGTCAATTGAACGTTGTTTTCAGGAAGGAAAAATGCACCTGGGGATGGATCACTATGAGCACAGGTCATGGCCGGCTTGGCACAGACATATGCTTTACGTTATGCTCGCTCAACAATTTCTTTACCGCGTGAAACAAAATAAAAAAAAAGCTGTTTGACGTTACCCCTTATCAAAAAACTACTTGAGGTTGTTTTACCATTGCGCTCAGTAACACGAGAGGGAACTGTGATGATTATTGAATACATTGTAAAACGTAATTATGCAGCATACCAGAGCCACAGAAAAAAGCAGGTTGCACTAGCTGGAGAATTAGGCGTCCAAGTGTCGCTGTAGTGTTAGTGGTTTAAACAAAAACATTTTGTAGGAGCCCAGTCCTCTGGGCGATTGTTGGGCAGCCATAAGATGTCGATTCAATCCCCCAGGGGACTGGGCTCCTACAAAATGTTGGAGATTAATTTATCGTTCCCACGCAGAGC
>DAOURZ010000046.1 GCA_030627475.1 Deltaproteobacteria bacterium
ATTACCTTCCATAGTTCATATATCCGCTCCTGTTAATACGGATTCCTGAACAGTAGGTTCTTTTAACAGACCATATTTCGAAAAATCTATAAAAGTTCCGCTACCCAGATCTTCCATTACAGGAATTTTATATTCTTTTCCAAGTTCAACCAGCTCCCATAAAGAAACATTGGCAGTAAAACCAACCACACTATAATTACTTGTATGGACCTTTAATAAAAGGCATGTATCACTTTCAACAGCGTTTTTATAATCTCTGATATAGGTACGATTTGTTGTTCCAACTTCCTTTAAAATTCCACCACTTTTTGTCATTACATCCGGTATTCTGAATGATCCACCGATTTCAACCAGCTCTCCTCTTGATACTATAACCTTTTTTTCTTTGGCGATTGTTTCCAGGCAAAGGAGTACGGCAGCGGCATTGTTGTTTACAACCATTGCAGCTTCAGCACCGCTGATTTCACATAATATATCCTCAACCGCACTATATCGTGAACCGCGGATACCTTTTGACAGATCGAATTCAAGATTGGAATACCTGCCGGCTATTTCCAAAAGATTTTCAACAGCATCAGCCGGCAGCAATGATCTCCCTAAATTTGTGTGAACTATAATACCGGTTGCATTAATGGTACGCTTAAGATTCATTTGCATGATATTTTTTACGCTGTTTCCAACCTTTTCAAGCAATAGGCTAACATTCGGAGTTTCATCAGCTATCTCGTTGTTGCTATTAAGAATATCTGAGCGAAGAGCTTCAACAACAGAACGTGCTGAACGGACAAGAACCGATTTTGGAATATTTGTAAAAAAAGGTTCATTCTTTGCATTTTCGAGAATAAAGTCAATGCCCGGAAGTCGTTTCAAAAGATTCTGTTGTTTTGTACTTAATTTCATTTTTTTTCATCAAAATATTGAACCTGGTAAGTTTTAACTTCCAGTTTATCATTTCGCCAGGCATCGGCTGACATCCCGGCCTTCATGCAGAGATGGCCAAGAAATTCTTCGGGCTTAGGCAGTTGCTTCCATACTTGTGGCAAAAAAGTTGCGTTGGCAAAGCCTTTCCGGATAATTACACCATCTACATTAACGCAAAGTTTTGCAATCAGATCGTCACCATCTTTGTATTCAAGAGGTTCCGGCGAGGTAAGAATGCTTACTTCTATGTTCACATGTTCCAGCTCTTCGGCTCTAAGAGGAGAAAACCGCGGATCATGAAATGCAGCGCTGATTGCATTAAGCCCGACCCCCTCTTTGACAGGTTCAGATGCAGTTATATTGCCAATGCAGCCTCTTAGCTGACCATTGATCTTTAAGGTAACAAATGTGCCAAAATGTTCCTGAAAACAATCTTCCTTAAGCGCTTGTTCTATAATTTTGGACTCGGCAGTGGCTATTTTTTTGTCTGTTTTTTGCATAAGGGTGTGTCGCGCAAACCTTACCAGCGTTTGCCCCTGACTGTCAGAAAATTTGTGAACTTCTTTTTTTTTGTTTTCCATATTCTTATCTCCATAAAATGCCATACCCCCTCTCCCCCACTCAAAGGCGATACACCATGGGCAATTAACTTGGATACTATAACTGGTCAAGTATTTCCTGTAAACCGTGAAAATTGAATCAGGGCGGGAACGGCCGCTCCGGAACAGTTCAGCAAGACCCTTGTGCTTAAACAATTGAATTGGCTTTCATCTCGACTGAGGCATCAAAAGAAACGGTTGGTCATGGATGTTATGGGATCCACTGAAATTGTGGCCTGAGATTTGAGGGGGTTTTGATTATTTCATTAAATTATAACGGCCTCATAGTCTGCGGATGATTTTCCAGTCCGCCTTTCACCCAGAATCACAATGTGTAAAGTTTTCCTTCCATAGAAATCCTTGTCTGAAGCTATGGCACCGTATTTAAAAGGATTCATGAGTTTCTTTTTTTGGATTTTATACTCAATCTGTATAATACAGGTTAGTATAAAAAAGTCAATCATAAGACTGGAAAAACAAAAAATATGACTGATTATTCAAACAGTTGACAGATATCAGTCATTTTGGGAGTTTTGTCTGTTGACACAAAGCAGCCTTCTGCTTTGTTGTCTGAAAAAATCATAAGAGTGTAACCAAAATAGAACAATGCCATTTTGATAATGGTTTTCCCTATTATGTGATGCAATTCGTTTGTAGGGGCAACCCCCTGTGGTTGCCCTTTATTTTGTGGTTGCATATTGTCAGGGCAGGCACAGGGGCCTGCCCCTACGATGGGATATTGCCGAATATATTGGGGCGTATTTTCCAGAGGTTCAATGAGCAGCGGTTTCAGGCTAATTGTGTCGCAACCTATGTCATATATGGCATAGGTATAAAATGTTATGTTATACCAGTAGGTAACCTCCCAATTATCCTTTTTTTCATGCCATTAATGTCAGTCTGTTTTTCTCCTTAGAACAATTTGTATCCAATAGATATCAATATTTTCTATAAATACCAATAGATATATATTCTTTTATTTTTTGGCACATCTTTTGCATTGAAACAAATCAATTTATGCTGAATATTGTACTACATAAGGTTGTTCGGGAACGTGGACGAAATAACTTCTCCAACTGTGCATCCCCTTGGAGAAATATTTCGTTCACGTTCTCTATCGCCTATGAGAGTAATTTTTATGGATATTCTACTTATTGATGATTTTTTTACTGCCGGGGCCGTTAAAAAAAGTATTGAGAAATTTGTGCGCAGTATAGAAACCGCTGATTCAGCCGAAGCTGCCTTAACAAAGGTTAAACACAATAACTTTGATCTGGTGCTGCTCAATATTTCTTCAAAAGCATTTGATGGCTGTGAATTAATTCAGCATCTTAAAAGAATATGCCAGGATATTAAGATTGTTACTATGACAGATTTAAATTCTAGAGCACTGGAATTAAAAATCAGAAAGCAGGGCGTGCTTTTTTATATGATAAAGCCTTTTAACAAAAAAGTGCTGGAAGATATTGTAGATTATATTTCAAAGTCAAAAGAAAGATTGCAGATAGAGAGATTACAGAAATTTTATAATGAGTTGGCCAGGCTTTAAGGAACATGGAAGTTGTTTCGGCCACGTTCCTTAACTGAATACTGAGACACTTGCTTCTTGTCAGCCTCTGGCTGATATTTTTTGATGTACACTGTCGCCATATTTTTTATTAACAGATTAAATGATTTAGGAGGTTTTTACATGCTTAAGATTGAAAGCTGGGACTGGGAAAGCAAAGAAAAAATGCTTGCCGATACAGCGAAATGGAAAGACAAGTTTGAAGATGTCTGGGAGCCTTATATCAGTCCAGATGGTGAAAAGATAGCCTCTATTGTTAAAGTAGGGGAAGGAGAATTCAACATAGCTGTTAATGAAGGAACCTGGGAAGAACCCTTTGAAAAGATCTGGTATTCCAGATTCAGCCCAGACAGCCGTTTGACAGCTCTTATAACAAAGGACATGGAATGGACAATGGCTGTGGATGGAAAGCCATGGGAGCAAATGTATGAGTATATCTGGGATACCAAATTCAGCGATGATGGCAAGGTTATAGCCGCAACCACTAAGCTGGATAGCGTTTATGGGATAACAGTAAACGAAAAGACACTGGAATGTCCGGTTAATCTCGAAAGCATAGCAAGTTACGCAATAAGCTCTGATGGTAAAACATTGGCCGCAATTGCTCAAACACTTCCACTTGGACAAGCTGATCTTGATGGATTTTTGAAAGGCACCTGGTCGGTCGTTGTAAACGGCAAGCCGTGGAAAGATAATTTTGTTGATATTTACGGCCTGGCGATCAGCAATGATGGCAAGAACGTTGCAGCAGAGTACAGAGCAGCTATTTGTGAATACGGCATTGTTGTTAACGGCAAGCCGTGGAACGAAAAATTTGGCTGTACATGGGAGCCGGTATTTCATCCAAACAATAGCAATGAAATTACTACGCCGGTCAGGCAGGCAGGCCAGTGGTTTCTGGCAACAAACGGCAGAATTGTTTGGGACAAGGGTTTTGTCAGTCTCCTGTACCAAACATACAGTCCTGATGGTAACAATATTGCGGCAACAGTTGCTCCGCAGTTTGCCAAATGGACGGTTGCTGTTAATGGTCAACCCTGGGCAGCCACATTCAACGAATGTCTTTTACAACCATGTTTTAGCCCGGATGGCAGAAAAGTTGCGGTTATAGCAAAAGACAGCGGCAAATGGCTTCTTGTTGTTGATGGAACCGTGCTTGGAGAGGGCTATGATAATATTTGGCAGCCTGTATTCAGTCCCGGCGGCGACAAGGTAATATGCAAGGTAGAAAAAAACGGTAAGTACGCTGTTGCCGTTAACGGTAAAATTTGTGGGAACACTTATGAAGCGCTCTGGAATCCTGTTGTATCGCCAGATGGAACCAGAGTGATGATATGCGGTGTAGAAGACGGGAAATATTATCGCAAAGTGGTTCCGTTAAGCGATATATAAAATTAAATTAGCGCCCTTCGGGCGGACTTTCTATAACCTATTGATTTAATGGTCGATAAAATGGAAATTCCTATACTATCAAGTTAATTGGTTAAAGTTTTTATTTAATCAAATAAATATAAAACTAAAAGTTTTGAATAATATTTTCAAAGAGGGGGAAAACAAATGTATGAATTTGTCAGCGGACCGCTGGTATGGATAGCCTTTATAGTTTTTATCGGCGGAAGTTTGTATAGAATATATAACATGTTGTCTAGTTCTAAAAAGGAGAAGGTTGTGTTTCCGCATATGTCATTAAAACACAGCGTGGCTTCTCTTATACACTGGACAATACCTTTTAATAATCAGTATATGCGACAACGACCAATTTTTACGATTATTTCTTTTGCTTTTCATATCTGTCTGATTATTGCTCCGATTTTTCTTTTAGCGCATGTAATTTTATGGGATGAATCATGGAATATGAGCTGGTTGACCATTCCGGACGCAGTAACCGACGGGATGACTATTATGGTCATTATCGGGTGTATCTTTTTCTTATACAGAAGATTGACAGATCCTGTGGTACAAAATGTCACAGATAGTTCGGACTATCTTCTGCTGGCGATTACTGCTCTTCCATTTATTACCGGCTTTATTGCATACCATCAATTATTTGCCTATAAAGCCATATTGATAATTCACATCCTTGCAGGTGAGATCATGCTGATAGCCATTCCTTTTACAAGGCTAAGCCACATGCTCTTCTTTGTTTTCACAAGAGCATATTTTGGAAGTGAACAAGGTCATGTAAAAAATTCAAAGGATTGGTAAGAATTTAACAGCAATACAATGTTAAGGAGAATATTATGAAACCCACAATTGTCAAAAGAGACCTGGTGGTGGATACAGCCCTGGACCAGTGTGCGGCAAAACTCACACCAGAACAGATAGAAAAAGTTGTTAATGAAGTTATAGATAACGAAACAGGCGGTCGTTTGCAGACATATGTTAACACCTGTATTCACTGCGGGTTATGTGCTGAGGCCTGTCAGTGGTATCTGTCCCATGATAAAGATGTAAGTTATGCTCCGGTTACAAAAGTTAAAGATACTATATGGGTACTTTTAGAAAAAAAGGGAAAGGTTGATGGCGCATTTATTAAAAGATGTTCTGAAATAGCCCATACAGAATGTAATGTATGCCGGCGCTGTGGCATGTACTGCCCGTTTGGAATTGATATTGCCTACATGATGCTTGTAGTCCGTCGAATATGCGCAAAACTGGAAATGGTTCCTCTTTACCTCCAGGATACGGTACACAGCCACGCTGCCACAATGAACCAGATGTGGGTAAAACCGGACGAATGGATAGATACTCTTCAATGGCAGGAGGAAGAGGGCCAGGGCTATGTGCCCAGCGCCAGGCTGCCACTTGAAAAAGAAGGCGCTGAAATTATGTATTCTGTTATCGGTCCTGAACCAAAATTTTTAGCCCAGCTTCTTGGCAATATCACGGTAATCATGAAGGTGGCAGGGCTTGACTGGACAATGCCTGCAACAGCCGGCTGGGATAACAGCAACATGGCTATGTATTCAGGTGATTTTGAAATCATGGCTCGTGTCGAAAGACTGCATCATGAAACAGCTCAAAGGCTCAAGGTTAAAAAAATAGTTATGGGTGAATGCGGCCATGCCTTTAGGGGAGCTGAATATGACGGTCCAACCTGGATGGGATGGATGAAACCGCCTATCCCGATAGTTCATGCCATATCATTTTATTATGACCTGATAAAAAGCGGCAGAATCAAGATAGCAAAAAAAGCCGAAGGTCCAATAACAGTACAGGATCCGTGTAACGTTGTAAGAAATGCCGGATTGGGAACCCAGTTGCGCTATATTATGAATGCGGTCTGTGAAGAGTTTGTAGATGTTACACCTAATGGCAGACATAATTATTGCTGCAATGCAGGCGGAGGAGTTATTAATGTGGGCCCACCCTGGAAGAAGAAACGGGTCCAGGGAAACAGAGTAAAAGCGGAACAGATGAAAAGAACCGGTGCTCATACAATTGTAACACCGTGCCACAACTGCCACAGCGGTATTGAAGATATCGTTGATTATTACAAGCTTGGGATGCATGTCAAGTTTTTCAGTGATATCCTCATAGAAGCAATGGAGATTCCTGAACACCTGAAACCAAAAGAAGAATAAGGTACGGGCGAACAATACCTGAATTGAGCGTTTTTTTACTCGACCTGTGCCAACCTCTTGCACAGTCCAGCTTAGGCGAGACTGCATCAAGATTTCGGCACATTTCTTTGTAAAAAACGTTCAACTCAGGGTTCGCTCAAAATTAAAATAGCGCAGAAGCGCTCAGCTACTTTTTATTTTTTAACAAGTCCTCAAGACCCGCGAATGGCCTGCAGGTAGAGGCTGGCTCTTGCTCACTATTGAGCGGTGTCTCGTCATGCCATTCCTGATCCAGGTATCGTGAATGCTCATTGTCGTGACAATAGGTACACAATAGTTCCCAATTGCTGCCATCAGGCGGATTGTTATTGTGATTGTGATCCTTGTGGTGGACTGTAAGTTCACGAAGTCTTTTGCCTGTGAATTCGCGTTCGCATTTAGCACAGATCCATGGGTAAAGTTTGAGCGCTTGTTCCCGATAATCTTGCTTCCATTGCTGCCGGTTGTGTCGAATCTCGGCAACGATCTGGCTCATACTGTTTTTGTCTGATTGTGTTTTTTCCGATGGCATATACTCACCTTCAAGTCTTGGCGTGATAGATGTCTTGACTTTCATAGCACTATGGATACTATGCTAACTGGATTATATCAATTATTATTTTATGGGTAGTTCATACAAAACAATGCGGGTAGTTTAAAAAGTTGCAGGGACTAACCCCAAATATTAAAGGAGAATTGTTATGAGAAAATACAAAGTACTTATTTTTGCCATTTTATTAGGATTAAGTTTTATCGTCAGCGGCTACACAACTACCACCAAAGTTATGACCACAAAAGAACTGGTTGCCGAGGCCAACGAACATATAACCAATGTTCCGGTGTCAATCGCAAAGGAGTTGCTTAATAAAGGCGGGCATATCTTCCTTGATGTAAGGACTGCCAAAGAGTTTAAAATGGGCCATATACCGGGAGCTATTCATATTGCGAGGGGATTGCTGGAATTTACAATAAACAATCAAGTATCTGATAAAAATGCTCAAATTGTAGTTTACTGCAAAGTGGGGGGGCGGGGATCACTCGCAGCCTATACTCTGGTTCGTATGGGATATAAAAACATTACAAACATAGAAGACGGATGGAGTGCCTGGGAAAAAGCGGGTTATCCTGTCGAGTAATCTTCTGTTTCGGTTTAATATAACGGTTGTCGGTTTACAGTTCATGGTTTTTTCAATGCAATATTTTTCATCTCTGGGGGATACATACCACCCACGTTCCTAAGGGTTCGCACAAAAATAAGTTCGCAATTTTAAGTGTTGAGGCATCCGTCTGACAAGGCGCGTAAGCGCAGGAATATCGGGATATTCCGAGCTTTCGCAACG
>DAOURZ010000158.1 GCA_030627475.1 Deltaproteobacteria bacterium
AGCTGTGATGCATAGTTGTGAAAGTTATTTCGTTCACATTCTTTAAAGATATAAGCAAATTTCCGATTTAAATCAAGGAATAAGTTTTTAACAAAACTTGATCTATTGACATCGTTTTTTTATTCAGATAGGAAAGGCCGAGTTATTATTAAAATAAATGTATGAAAGGAAAAAATATGAATGGGTTAAACGATGTGCCCGGTATAGAACCGGTTAGATTTGATCTTGACGACAAATTTAAGTTTAAATGCCATAAGGATATAAAATGTTTTACTAAATGTTGCAGGGGTATTAGCATTAATCTTACCCCTTATGACATTATCAGGTTGAAAAATCGTCTACAGCTTTCATCTGAAGCATTTCTGGCAATCTACACTAACCCGCAGCTTTTGGAAAAAACGGATCTTCCCGTTGTAACTTTAAAGCTGATGGATGATGATGAACAATCATGTCCTTTTGTAAAGGATTCCGGATGCATAATCTATGAAGACCGCCCCACGACATGTCGTTACTATCCACTTGGGGTTGCCGCTATGAGTCACAAAGAAGGAGCGGATGATAAGGATTTCTATTTTTTTGTTCATGAACCTCATTGCTTTGGCTTTGAAGAAGAAAAAGTATGGACAGTACGTGAATGGCGTAAAGATCAGGGTGTTGACATACATGATGAAATTAATGCGGGTTGGACAGACCTGCTTGTTAGAAAGAGATCTTTTCCAAAAAATGTAATGCTCACTGAACAAAGCAAGACAATGTTTTTCCTGGCCAGTTATAATATTGACAAGTTCAGAAAGTTTGTTTTTGAAAGTTCATTCCTTGAGCGATACGATATAAAAAAAGAAACTCTTGAAAAAATCAAGAAAGATGAAATTGCTCTATTGGAATTCGGAATCAAGTGGCTGAAATGGCTTATGTTTAAAGACGGTGATTTCAAAATAATTGAAAAGAAAACTGATTGATATTAATCAAGTTGGAAATTTGGTCGAGTAGTTGACTACTCGACCAAATGACCATGTTTCAGTATTTTTCATAAAAAAGTCCTTCACAGCTTGAAGGATCTTTTAAACGAGTTTCAATATCTACACCAAAGAAATCCGCTATCGGTTGGAATATTGCAGGATTATCGGTCTGAACTTTTCGTGCCGCTTTAATAACTTTAACAAGGCCATTTTTTGTCATTTTTCCCAAAGGCTTTCTGCATTCTCCGGATGTCATGCCAAGAATAGCCATGAGCACCTTTAAAGCCAAAGGATTTCTCGCCCTGAACACGACTTCTCCATAAGGGGTAATTTCCCTTGTTTTAACAGTAACTATTTCAAAAAGCGGCTTTAGTGCCGATAATAGTTTTCCTGCTTCGGCCTGGTTTCCCCGCTTAAGAAAGTTAACCATTTCAGTAACAGCTTTTGGGGCGATATTTGAAATAACTGAAATAACTCCTGCCGCTTTTATCTGCGGATCAACCATCATATCATATGTCATTCCGTCATCACCGGATAAAATGGTAAACTCATCTCCGCAACAAGCTCTGGTATGTCTCATGTTTTCTATACTTGCAGTTGCTTCTTTAACGCTATTTACATTTTTAAATTCCTTGTTAAGGCAAGCCAGATCTTCAGGCAACAACTGCGTACCTGTTCTTCCAGGAATTATATAAGGAATAATCTCCATATCAGGGAAGGCGTTGGCAACTGGTCCAATATATTCTTTGCGTATTTCAAGAGAGCTCGGACCATTATAATATGGATCTACAAGCAATACCGCATCAACGCCAATATCGGCTGCGTGTTTCGTTGCTGCAATAGTTTCATTGGTATTGTTACTTCCGGTGCCTGCTATGCAACCGCATTTACCCTTTGTTTTTTTTGCAACATCTTCTATGATTTTGTTATGTTCATTCCATGTTAAAGAGGGGCTTTCGCCTGTTGTTCCTACAGCCAAAATTCCCGTTATACCGTTTTTTATCTGAAAATTAATAAGATTATCAAGATTTTCATAATCAACGGAAAAATTATTAAATGGCGTTATAAGTGCTGTGAAACATCCTGTTATCATAAGACCCCCCTTATTGAAGAGAAAACATAATTTACCCCTCCAACTCTATAATATGTAAAAAAATAGACATCCTTCATTTTGTGGTAAAAATAGTTGACACTTTTATTGGAGCTAAAAATTATAAATTGTAGAAGAGACTTCCAGCCTTTTATCTTAAATCAGCGGCAGGATACCACTGATACTTTTCAATGCAAGTGTAAAGTAAAAATGAAGAATGCCAAAAATTATATAAAATATATAATTGTGTCAAGGGGAAAAAATGATTTACCGTGTTATTTATAAAGATGAACTTGACTTCAATCTGTTTTTCTGTTTTTCTGTTTTTATATTGACAATATTGTCAAGCCGTATAAACAAAAATAAAATTTATTTATTTCGTAATACCATAATTTACAACTTATAAACTCTTAAGGAATATATCATGTCAAAAGCAAAAAATGCTGAAGAATATATTGCATCGCAACTAACCGGCATAGCTGCAAATCCGGATTGTGGAACATCTCACTATAACCTTGCAGTAGCGCTGATGGGTCAGGAAAAATATAATGAAGCCGAGGAAGAATTGCATGCTGCAATAGATTGCAGTCCAAGCCTTGCCGAAGCATACGTACAACTCGGAGGAATCTGCCTACAGCGTGGAAATATGGACGGCTGTCTTGAATACAACAAACAGGCAACAAAGGCAAGAGCCGGTTTTTTCGAAGGTTTTGGCAATATAGGATTTGTTCATCTTCAAAGAGGAGAGGCGGAAGAAGCTATTACAGCCCTTGAAAAAGCTATTTCTTTCAATTCCAAATTTATTCAGGCTCATTCAACATTAGCCAGTGCCTATTTGATGTCAGGCCTGATTGATGAAAGCATAAAAGCCAATTTAAAAGTAATTGAACTTGATCCTGATTTTGCAATTGCTTACAACAACTTGGCAATAGCGTATTTAGAAAAAGGTGAACATGATAAAGCGATTGAAAATTGCGATAAAGCAATTAAATTCGGCTATGAAGTTGCTCCGGAAATTCTAAAAGAAATTGAAAGCTACAGATAATATACATTAAGCGGCCCAAATTCAATATCGGAATATGAATCATTGGGCCGCAATTTTTTTGAGCCTTTTTAAAACAATGCCCACTAAAACTCAATTCAAACACTATCTTCAACACAAAAAAAACCTTCTTGATGAAAACAGCGACATCTGGTCTTTACCAATTCCATTGAGCAGGAAAAAGTCGCAAAAAGCTGACGAAATTTCCTTAACTTATGGAGATTATTTTTATGCTGTCCGCTCTTTTTTGGAAAAAGATGAATTTAAATCAATTGCTTCTGCTATTGCTCAACGCTTAAATCGGGATATTACTTCCGATGAAATAGAAGAAATTCATATCTATCTGGAAAAACATGGAGAATTTTATCATCCGGCAAGGATTGAAGCCTTTATTGATGGATACTGTTACCTCTTTGTATTAAATGTTGCGATATCAAGTGCAGGCAAGGGTTTTATTAAAAGGGAGTTTGAGGTTCTAAATAAACTCAATAATGAGTTTTCGTTTTCATTTATTCCACAAGTTTATAGTGAGGGTGAAATATGTATAAAAAATAAAAACGTTGAAATCAGCATGTTTTTAGGGGAATGGTTCGACGGTTTTAATGAATTTCATATTTCCCGAAATAAATACAAACAAGATAGAACAAATTCAAGTACCAAAATAGTTGTATGGGACCATGAAAAAGGAAATTTTTTTCTTTCAGATGATGAAACTCTGGAACTATACAGCGAGGTAGCCATGATCTTGACTTGCTACTATAATGTTGAGACTTTTGAGCAAATATTTCCATGGCACCATGCGGCAGGTGATTTTGTCATAAAGCTTCAAAAAAATAATATAAAACTGAAGCTCATTACAGTCAGGCAGTATGCACCCATGATTAAGAATAAAGAAGCAGACAAAGATCACAGCGATCTATCTTTGATCCTTGAAGCCATGCTTATCTTTTTTCTTAATCTTTCACTAAGGATTCGCCTTGACAGGCTTGATGGCGTTGAAGAAACAGTCTGGTCTGACGATATCGCCGTTAAGGGAACAATAAAAGGTTTTTTAAACGGTTTATCCAAAACATCTTCTAAAAATTCAATTCCTGATGCTCTTGCCACTGATTTTATAAATTATATTTTATGTTTTACAAAAACAGATTTGCTGGAATTATGTAATTCCATAGTTAATACATATAATCCAATGGCTTCGGATATACCTGTAATCAAACAAAACCTGACAGATCATGTTGATTTGCTTTATAATTCAATAAATAAATTATAAAGCCCATAACCTTATATTCCTTTTTTGTTGACAAAAAACAAGATTAATTATATGCTCATAAAATTAAATGAGTGATTTATATATCATAATAAGAATAAATGTATAAAATCAATAAAATATCAAAGAAT
>DAOURZ010000324.1 GCA_030627475.1 Deltaproteobacteria bacterium
ATGTAAATTCATTTTTATGAGCAAATTTTTAAAAACTCAAAGCAACTTTGGCTGTCCCGCTTTACGTTTGTGTTTATTGTTTATTAAGAGCAGTCAATTTGTTGCCGAGAAGTCTTATGTGCGACATTTCTTCTTTTATAATTTCAGCTATTTTTTTTTTGCCTAAATTTTCAGGTACTAAATCTTTCATGCCCAGATAAAAAACAATCGAATCTTTCTCAGCTTCAATGGCATACTCTAAAATTATTTTTATAAAATCCTTTTCAGGCTGATTTTTATGAGACAAGATATTAGCAATATCTTTTTCAAAAAAGACACGATTGTCTGCAAGTGCACGGAGATAAAGGGATGATTCGCCTTCAGGGTCAAAAATTGTTTTTTCTTTTTCCTTATCCGTCAGGTTAGCTCTTAAAGAAATAAAAGTCTTTTCGTGTTCAGCTTCCATTGCAGACAAACCAAGAAAGAATTTCCTGGTAGAAGCGTTATTTATGTTTTTTGCCGCCACTTCGTAAAATTTTACACCATTTTTTTCTATCTGCCCTGCAATCTCAAATATTTCATCTGCATTAAAATCATAACTCATTTTTGATTATACCTTTCATGAAAAAATTGTTTACAGTTGTTTTTAAATGACTTATTTTATAATCTTTGAAAGAAGTTCATAAAAAATATTAATAGAAGGAGTAACATTATGAGATTATTCGTATTTTTTTTGATAATTATTGGAATATGGTTTCTGTTGCAGGCTTATATTCTACCCAAATTGGGCATTTCAACCTGACTGCGAAATTCTTGTCAGGTGACAAGCAACAAAGACAACAAGAAACAGCTTGAAACAAAAAAAAACATTAAGTGATATTGTTTTTCAAAGACTCAGCATATATTATTATTGGATGTGTGATAACGATTGAATCTTCTGATTTTGAAAGCATATCGGCAATCTGAATCATGCAGGCAGGGCACCCCGTAGCTACTACAGAACAACCTGTCGATTTAATATTATCAAGTTTATGTTTTCCAATTCTGTCCGAAAGATCATAATACTGCAAATTAAAACTTCCCCCCAATCCACAACATCGGTCGGATTCGGGCATTTCTTTGAGAAGATACCTTGAATTCGCTTTAATGAGTGCTCTTGGTTCGGTTTTTACTCCTAATGATTTTGATAGATGGCACGGATCATGATAAGTTACAATCAGGTCAATCAGATTTTTGTTTCTATGATAACTTGTTTTTTTAAGCCCTGTTTTTGATACTAAAAACTGATTAATATCAATTGTCTTTTCAGATAGCGCTTTAACTCCTGACATGATTTCAGCGGGCTGATTTTTTATCATCATGGGCCATATTTTTTTGATCATGAAAGTACAAGTGGCACATGCAGTAACGAGATAGTCAAACTCAACGATATCAAGTAGTTGTATATTATGGCGTACCAGCCGGTCAAACGTAACTGTGTCTCCTGATGAAATAGCCGGAGCACCGCAACATCCCTGCCCATACGGTATAAAGATACCAACTTCGTGATAATTAAGCACCTCAATAACTGCTTCTGCAACCTGGGGAAAAATCTTGTCAATCAGGCAACCTGTAAAAAAAGCAACTTTTAAACCGGATTTACCGGGATATGAATTTAGAGCAGGGACTATGCGGTGAAACGGCACAGGTGCAAGGGGTTTAAAATGACGGTTATGTATTAAAGGTGATACAAAGCGCGCGCATGAAGTGCCCAAAAATTCGTTGGCCGGTTTTGCAAATAATTTCTGAATCTTCAACAACAATTCCATTAACATGCCAAAAGTATAAGGATTGGATAGCATAATCCTTAAAATTGTTTTCTTTGCCGAAGAAAGACCAATGAATTGTGTGAGGATTGCACGAGCTTTAATAAAAATTTCCAGTACTTCTACGCCACTTGGACAATTAGCAGCACATGACCCACAAAGAAGACAGCGACTGAGACGTTCATAAACCCCCTTGGGATTCTTAAACATTTGCTCAGCAAGACCTTCAAGCATAGCCAGTTTTCCACGTGCAACATCAGCTTCAACACCGGTTTGTTCAAAAAGAGGACATACAGCCTGACACATCCCACATCGAGTACAGGTCTTTATCTGATGTTCCAGTTTCCCCATTAGAAGAGCAAGCTCTTTCATGCTGGACATTTATTTATAATATCCTTAAGGAATACATGAGGTTTTGAATTCAGACACATCCATGATTTTTACCGAGGGAAAAGAAATATTTTTAAGAATACTGAAATGCTTATCATGAGTAATTATCGCATCTGCATTTGATGCTATGGCACAATCTACGAATTTATCATCATCCCTGTCATTTTGTATTAGATTCCAACAGCCAATCTTCCATAGTATCTGCTGACATTTTTTTTTGATCCCAGATATTGTCAGCTTTATTAATTGCTTTTTGAGCAAAATGATTAGC
>DAOURZ010000332.1 GCA_030627475.1 Deltaproteobacteria bacterium
AACCGGATATTGATGAAGAAAGAAAATTGTTTTATGTAGCAATGACTCGTGCAAAAGAAAAACTTTATTTTACATATGTAACGAAACGCAGAGTTTATGGAAAGATGCTTGCAAGAGAGGCATCTCCGTTTATAAACGATATAGAAATGAGCTTAAAAAAATATGAGGAACACTATTTTAAAAAGACAAAAGAGAAAACCGGAATTCAGCTAAAATTGTTTTGATCCGCAATGGCGGAAAGTAGTCCCGCTTTAAGTCGGTAGCCTGCTTTTGCGAGTGACTATTCCGCGCAGCAATCGTCCCAATATGTCTGCGCCTGTAATGACGCGTTTTTCAGTACTCCAGAGAAGTATGATATCATGATCAATGACATCATCGCTTGAATTCTGTGGATAGACTTTTAACTGCCATATTACTTTTTTAAGCGGAAGGTTTATATCATTTACAATAATTGGCCGGTGACAATAGGCATACGGATTGAATAACGCCCCTTTAAATAATGCTCCCCGAATAAAACCGTCCGAGTCTAAAACAAAACAGGGTTTTCCCGATTGGTTTTTAATTATCACCCATTTTTTCCCTGAAAACTGAATTGCCTGAATAAAAGAGTCTGAAGGCAGCTTTTTGAATTCAGGAAAGACAGGTATGCCATCTTCCATGTTCAGAGTAATTATGCTTTTTGGATCAACAATTTCTCCTTCTACCACAATAGCTAAATCATCCATGTCCAGAAAATTAATCGCTCCGGTGCCTTCCATTTGTCCGATATCTCCCTCATTGGCCTCCATATGCCTTTTGATTACTTCCTTTAGATCACGTTCACGGAAATATTTGATTCCTTCCTGGCCGATCCACCAATCAAGAAATTTTGCTACGGGTTTGGCCACGACATAGAGTATAACCTGATAAAATTTTAATGCCGGCGACAGCATTGCAGCCATGCGTATAGCATTTCTGGAGAAGTATGCCTGGGGAAGAATCTCGCCAATAAAAGTTATAGCAACTGTCGAAAACAAAAATGCGCCAACACCGGCAAGTACGGAATTTGAGAGAAGTGTCAACAAAACGTTAATACCAACGTTTCCCAAAAGGATTGTTGATAACAAGAAGTTTGAATCTTTTCTTAATTCGAGAACTTTTGATGCATCCTGATTACCGGTCAATGCCTTGACTTCCAGGCGAAGTATGCTGATACCGAAAAAAGCTAAATTAAGACCGGAAAACATAGCAGATTGAGTAATACAGAAACCAATGCCAATCCAGGTGACAATGTTCATCAATAACGATTCGTTCATGTCAAAGCACCTTTTTATAGCATTCGCCCAATCAGTTTTTCCGAACAAAGCAGATCTTGATAGTTTTTTACCAGCGGTTTTATAAATATCATTTTGGGGGTGGTGGTATATATCTTGTTTTTTCGAACAAGCCCTTGACCGGTTGTCATACCTATGCATTGCCAGTTGGCAGCCTTGTAACAGGTGCCTTGATAATGGGCAGGATCTACAAAGGTTTCCATTAATACAGGACGATAGCCCCAGAGTTCTTGCCAGTGTACTCTTATCTGTTTGCTGATTTGACCCAATACATGGCTGGCAAGATTTTTAACTTTTACCCATGGAAAAATCAAAAACCGTGAATTATTAATGACCCAGGCCATATTGTTCAAACGTTGGTTTTCTGTCCATCCAATACAACGTTCTCTATTTCCTATGGATTTTGCTGAACCGGAAAACAGAACACACCCTAATCGACCTTGTTTGCTTTTAATAAAATATTGCAATGTATATCCAAAAGGTCTGTTGTATCCCAGATAATGATACCGTGTTACATATTCTTTCCATAACGCTCCGATATCTCCATTTTTTACGATTTCCAGTTCTACCGGATATAGATCCTTGAGCTTGCAAGTTATTTCAGGCTGAGCCGCTGTTTTATTTGTTATGGCAATAGGTCCTTTAATTCTATGTTTAGATTTTGCCTGTTTGTCAGGAAGTTGTAACAAACCTTGTAACTCCAGCTTTTTCAATAATTTAAGACAGGCATCTACCTTGTTGGTTCCGGATGCGCTATACCATTGCAGATTCTCTGCTATTGTTGCTCCCAACTCTTGCAGGCTTAGCTTCTGGCACAGCATGACAGTTTCCTTTATTTCCTCAATCTCCCGAACTGTTATTTCACGGCCGCATTGGGTAATATCCGGAACCTTTTTTTTAAGCATAGCCAAAGTTTACTCCTTATTTGGTATTTGAGTTTCTTGCAGTAACAGCATAATATTATATATATGTACAGCAATTCTCATTATGGAATTTGCCAATAATATTTAATAAATACAGATCGTTATTAATCTGGTGTTTTTATGATACACTTCAAACTATCTCAGAAAAATGAGATTTTCTACGAAAT
>DAOURZ010000113.1 GCA_030627475.1 Deltaproteobacteria bacterium
CAATAATAAATTCCAGGTCAGCCTGATTATGTTCAAGTTGCTTTAACTCGTAATTCACTTTAATATTATGATAGTTCTTTTCCTTGTACAGTTCTTCTATCCGTTTCATATTGCTGTTTATCTTAAATATATTTAAAATCGAACCCGTCCTGATGGTTAAATATTCCTTAATTTCTTCATCTTCATAAACTTTATTGCCTTTAATGTTGATTACCATAATAGTCGGTTTTTCTTTGACTTTGAATATAATTATTTTTCCTTCAGGTTTATCATCAGATTCAATTATTATATTCTCAAAATAACCCATTAAATAGACAGATTTTAAGTCCTCTGAAATCTTTTTGGCATTGAAGATGTCGCCCTGTTTTGTTTTTATATATTTTTTTATGGCATCGGTTTCTATACGTTTATTCCCTTCAACAAGCACTTCTGTCACTTTTTTCTTTCCGTAAACTCTAAGCCCAAGATTTTCAGCAAGTTTTTTTACGCTTCCGAACAAATTTTCTACGCTGTCCCCTTCAACAAATAAAATGTCTGACGGCTTGCTATTAAAAGATTCTATGATTTTTGCGTCCAGGCTGAATTTTTGTCCCAGACAGGTCAGGCTTCCATAAATAACATAATCAGCTCCGGCCTTAATGCCGAGATTCCTTATTCCGGATACGCTGTGGGGCTGATTTTCCAATGCAAAATCAGGGATACTATCGGCTTTTATTACAATAGCGCCATTCCGTTTAAAATAGTTTTCCAATATTTCCTGAATTTCAATTCCGGTAGAAGAAGTTTCCTCAACCTTTCTTTCAAATTTGGTTTTTCCGTTATAAATTCCACAGAACCATCCCTTTAAATCAGCTCCGGTCTTTATATAATACCAATGATTCAATTTGCCACGTTCAGGTTTCGGTTCATCCAGGATTTGAAATTTTTCACCTTTTTTCATCAACAGTTTAATTCTGCTATTTGTATTACTTTCTTCACGCAGATTCATATTTGATGTCAGTATATAATACCGGGGAGGTTCGGACTTTGAAACTTTTTCTGCTATGGAAACTTTTGGTTTACGCTCTTCACTTTTTTTTAGATATGGCAGTTCTTTTTGTGCGTGGATTTCAAAAGGCAGGACTAAAACCCGAACTGTTTCCAGAGAATATACTCCGGCCGGAAGCAGTAAAATAATTGCTATTATGAGTAGTTTTAAACATTTTTGCATATACACAATAATTATCTCGTTTTTACAAGTTTTCCATCAATAATTGTCAGGCTCTGCGACATGCGTGATGCAAGCTCCAGGTTGTGTGTTATCACAACCAATGCCATTTGAAATTCCTGATTCAGCTCCAAAAAAAGTTCGTGAACCTGTTCGCTGTTTTTTTTGTCAAGATTACCGGTAGGCTCATCGGCAAGAAGAACAGCCGGCCTGAGGATTAATGCCCTTGCCAGAGCAACTCTCTGTTGTTCGCCTCCGGACAGTTTTCCTGCTTTGTGAAAAAGCCTGTCTCTTAATCCGACCCTTACCAGTATTTTTTCTGCGGCTTCTCTGGAACTATCTTTGCTCAGGCCTTTGATAAGCGCTGGCATCATTGTATTTTCAATAGCGCTGAACTCCGGGAGAAGATGGTGAAACTGAAAAACAAAACCGACAAATTTGTTGCGAAATTGAGCTAATTTATTATTCTCAAAGAGAAAAATGTCATCTCCTTTAAAAAAAAGATTTCCGCTATCAGGCCGATCAAGAGTTCCAAGTATATGTAGAAGAGTTGACTTTCCAATTCCGGATGCACCAACAACAGCTATCGTTTCACCGACATTTAGATTAAAGTCTAAATCCATCAGGATATTGATACCCTTGCTGTCAGTGCTATTAAAGGTCTTGCAAATGCCCCTGGCCGCTATTAAATAATCTGAAACAAAATCATTATTGTTAACCATAACGGAGTGCCTCAACAGGATCAAGTTTGGAGGCCTGTTTTGCGGGATAGAGTGTCGATAGAAAACTGATTACCATTGCTGCAGAGGCTATTATAACGACATCCAGGAATTCGAGTTTTACGGGAAGAGTTGTAATGTAGTACACATCTCCCGGAAGTTCGATAAACTGGTAATACTTTAACACTGTACACAGAATAAAGCCCATGAAAACTCCAAAAATAATTCCTATAGATCCTATCACTGTACCTTTAAAGACAAAAATTTTTCTGATACTTTTATCTGTTGCACCCATGGCTTTTAAGATAGCAATGTCCTTTGTTTTTTCCATAACCATCATGATGAGCATGCTGGCGATGTTAAAGGCCGCAACAAGAACAATAAGCGCCAGAATAATAAACATAACCGTTTTTTCCAGCTTGAGCGCTGAAAACAGGTTCTGATTCATCTGCATCCAGTCCCTTGCCCAGTACTGGAAGCCAAGTTTTTTGACTATTCTGCCCGCAATATTTCGGGCATTGTAAATATCGTTGACGCGGACTTCAATTCCGTTTACGGAATCTCCCATGCGCAAAATTTTCTGAGCATCTTTTATGTGTATGTAAGCCAGAGTTCTGTCGTATTCATACATACCCGACTCAAACAAGCCCGCCACTTTAAATCGTTTCATCGTCGGTATATGCCCTATGGGAGAAATCATTCCCTTCGGTGATATCAGGTAAACGGAATCGCCTTGCATTACTCCTAAATTTTTAGCAAGTTCTTTACCTAAAATTATAGAAGGCATGGCAATAGATGTACTTTCTCTTTGATCTGTTTCGTCAAGATTTTTCAGGAAAACCTTGTCAAGGTTTTTTATAACTTTGTCCGCAGAAGCAGGATCTATTCCTCTTAAAACAGCGCCTGATAATGATAATGATGAACGAAGTATAACCTGGGAATTAATAAAAGGTGTAGCTGCTTCAACTCCGTCAGTATTTTCCACATGTTTCAGGATGTTGCTATAGTCTGAAAAAGGGACGTTATGGCGCATAATGACTATATGCGACTCTACTCCAAGTATGCGCGACTTAAGGTCATACTCAAAGCCGGTCATGACGGCAATTACTACAATCAGAGCCATAACACCAACTGTAACGCCAGCTATGGAAAGAATAGTGATCAGCGAAATAAAGGCTTGTTTCTGTTTAGTCCTGAGATAGCGACTTCCTATGAAAAATTCAAAAGACATAATAAATAATTAAAATTAGTTTTTTCGTAGGGGCGAATCTTGTGTTCGCCCTGATTAGGGCTTCGGCTTCATATGTGGGAAAAGAATAACTTCACGTATAGAGGCTGAATCTGTAAGGAGCATTGCAACTCTGTCTATTCCTATTCCCTCGCCGGCAGCGGGAGGCATGCCATATTCAAGTGCTTCTATGTAGTCTTCATCCATAAAGTGCGCTTCCTCATTACCCTCTTCTCTGTCTGCAACCTGCTGAAGAAACCGGGTTTTTTGGTCATCAGGATCGTTGATCTCCGAAAATCCATTTGCAATTTCATGGCCTGCGATGAAAAGCTCAAACCTGTCTGTAAGTTCGCTATCTTTTCCGTTTTTTCTGGAAAGAGGAGAAATTTCTACAGGATATCCTGTTATAAATGTCGGTTGTATTAATTTTGGTTCAACGAGAATATCGAACAGTTTTGCTATTATCTTTCCAATATACCTGGTTTTTGTAATTTTGATTGACTTTGAAGCGGCAAATTCAAGAAGTTTTTCTTTATTTTTTAAGAGACCGGGCTCTACACCTCCAATTGTCTCCAAAGCATATGCAAGAGTCATCCTGTTCCACTTACCTCCAAGATCAATGGTATTGTCCTGGTATGTTATCTTTGTTGATCCTGTAACCTCACTGGCCATGTAACCAAACATTTCTTCTGTCAGATTCATAAGCTCATCGTAAGTTGCATATGCCTGATAGAACTCAAGCATTGTAAATTCAGGATTATGCCTTGTTGAAACTCCTTCATTCCTGAAATTTCTGTTTATCTCGAAAACTCTTTCAAAACCACCTACAACAAGTCGTTTTAGATATAGCTCAGGGGCAATGCGCAGAAAAAGATCCATATCAAGCGCATTATGGTGAGTTATAAATGGTGTAGCCTCTGCCCCTCCCGGGATAGGCTGCATCATAGGAGTTTCTACCTCTAAAAAATCTCTATCAAGAAAAAATGTACGTATAGCCTGAACTATCCGGCTTCTTTTTATAAATATTTCACGCACATCCGAATTCATAATTAAATCAATATAACGCTGACGATAACGTTTTTCAGGATCTTTAAGTCCGTGAAATTTTTCCGGAAGAGGCCTTATTGCTTTTGTGATAAGCTTCAGCTCATCGGCTATAATTGTCCACTCGCCTGTTCTGGTTTTGAAAACCCCTCCTTTTAAGCCCACGAAATCACCAATATCCAGTTTTTTAAAGATGTCGTAAGCCCTGTCACCTATCTTGTCTTTTCTGATATATGCCTGGAACTGTCCCGTTCTATCCCTGAACCTGATAAAAGATGCTTTTCCAAAACGATTAATAGCCATCATTCGGCCCGCAACGGAAAAAACAGTATCATCTTCTTCAATAGAATGTGGCGACTCTTCTATTACATCTCTCAAATCTTTAACTGTATGGGAAACAATAAAATCATTTGGGAATAGATCAATATTATCGTTTTTTAACTCAGTTAGTTTTTTCCTTCGTTTTTCAATTGTATCGCTTGTTTTATCCATTTCCAATTAACACCTGTTTTTAGATTTTAAGATAATCCCTGCGAGAAAGGATTAATGCCTTTTTCGCTGAACTATTACAAAAAAAAGTTAAGCCGAATTTATTAACCAATTTATAACTATGTGTCAAGATTTATGTAGGGGCACGAAGCATCGTGCCCCTACATCATCATCCTACGATTGAGGCCATCTTGAATATGGGTAGATACATTGCAATAACGAGTCCCCCGATGGTAACACCCAGAAAAACCAGCATAAACGGCTCTATCATTGCTGTCATGTTTTCAACTGCCTGATCGACTTCATCGTCATAAAAATCAGCAATCTTTGCCAGCATGTTATCCAGAGCACCGGTTGTTTCGCCGACCTCTATCATCTGGCATACCATCGAAGGAAAGACTTCACTTTCAGCAAGCGGGGCAGCCATTGTACGACCTTCTTCTATGCCGGAACGTACGTCGTATATGGCTTTTTCAATTATTTTGTTTCCTGCTGTTTTTGCTACGATAGTAAGTGCGTCCAAAATTGCCACTCCGCTGGTAAGCATAGTACTCATAGTTCGCGTGAACTTAGCTACAGCGACTTTGCGTATCAGCATTCCGAATACCGGTAGTTTGAGCGATAAGGCATCCAAAATAATCCTCCCTTTTTCAGTACTATAAAACTTTTTCAGGGTGAATATTATTAAACCGAAACCTCCTATTATATACAGTATATTATTTTTTACAAAATTACTTATAGCAACAACAATTAGAGTAGGAAGTGGCAGGCTGCCTCCCATGCCTTC
>DAOURZ010000228.1 GCA_030627475.1 Deltaproteobacteria bacterium
AAGAGTCTATCAATGGGGCAGGTCATGGACAGTTTTTAGCCTATTTATTTGAGGTGGTTTCCGCATTTGGAACAGTAGGACTCTCGATGGGAGCGACAGCAGAAATTAATAACTGGGGAAAATTTGTGATCTTTTTAATGATGCTGATCGGCAGGGTCGGCGTGCTGACGTTTTCCTATGTTATTGCCGGGACAAAACCTGTGAAAGGCATTGAATATGTCGAAGAAAATATTATGATCGGGTGACAGGAGATAGAGATGAAAAGATTTGCAGTCATAGGTTTAGGGAATTTTGGCTTTCACGCGGCTAAATCGCTTTTTGAGGATGGAAATGAAGTAGTCGCGATTGATCTGGATCGGAATCGTATTCAGGCAATAGATCCCTTCTGCACCGAGGCCGTTGTGATGGATGCCACCGATAAAGAGCGGCTGAAGTCCCTTGGCCTTGAAGTAATGGATAGCGTTATTGTCAGCACCGGAGCCAAAATCAGTACCAGTCTATTAATCACTCTCCATTTGCAGGAAATCGGGGTCAAGAAGATACTGGCCAAGGCATTGGACGAAGACCATGGAAAAATACTGAAAAAGGTTGGGGCTACGGAAATTATACATCCGGAAAAGGACATGGCTATCAGAGTGGCCAGGGGTTTGTCGACACCGAATATCCTGGATTTTATTCCTTTGGAAGAAGACTACAGTCTCGTTCAGGTTGACCCCCCACGTGCATTTATCGGAAAAACTTTAAGAGAACTGAACCTGCGCGCCAAATACAATGTCCATGTGATTGCCATAAAAGAACTTGTCCCGGAAAACTTTGTTCTTGTTCCACCGGCTGATTTTCTCATAAAAGACAGCGACATTCTGATCATGCTGGGCAAATCTCAGGACATAAAGCGAATCAAAGCCTTAGGTTGAATGAAAAGACATAGTACACAATTGTGTAACAAATATATACTATGCTTTAGGCAGGTGAATAATAAAATTGCTTCCTTTTCCAGGCTCGCTCTCAACCGTAACATATCCTTCATGCGTCTGGACAATATGTTTAACAATGGCAAGCCCCAGGCCAGTACCTCCAAGCTTACGGCTTCTGGCTTTATCTACCCTGTAAAATCTTTCAAAAAGACGCGGGAGGTGTTCTTTTGGAATTCCGATTCCATAATCCTTAAAACTTAAACAGATCTCAGAACCTTTGGCAATTACTTCAATCTGAACCAATCCTTTTTCTTCACTATATTTTATTGCGTTATCAAGAAGATTTACTGCAGCCTGTTCAAGAAGCTGGGTATCAATTTTAGCAGAAATATCTTCATGACATATTAGATTGACTTTTATTTTCTTTGACTCTGCTTTTGCCTGGCAAACCTGAACAGCAGTTTTAATAACACTCCTGATATTACCTTTTTTAAGCTTTATTTCTTTTATTTTATCTTTCTGCTCAATTACTGAAAGGTGCATAAGATCTTCTATTAAAGCAACCAGGCGATTTACATGTTTTTCGATAATATTCAAAAAACGCTTAGCTTCGCCCGGATTTTCCATTGCCCCTTGACTTAAAGTCTCAACAAAGCCTTTTATTGCTGTCAGAGGTGTTTTGATTTCATGCGAAACATTGGATACAAATTCTTTCCGCATAGTTTCCAGATGCCTTAGCTGGGTCACATCGTTCAATACAACAATTATACCTATAAATTTTTCATTCTCGTCAAGAAGAGAAGTGGTCTGGACATTCAAAATGCTTTCTTCGCCCTGATAAAGCACAATATCTCCTTCTGAATGTTCACCGCTTGAAATAGCTTTCTTGGTAATTTTCTGCAGCTCAGGGTTTCTTATCACCTCCTGAATGCTTCGCTGTTCTAAGTCTGAGGTCCTGCTTTTAAACATACTAGCTGCCGACTGATTTATGCTGATTATTTTCTCGTCCAAATCAACTGCAATTACACCTTCCTTCATACTTGAAAGGACAGCTTCAAGCTCATTGCGTTGTTTTATTGCTGTCTTTATCCTAACATCAAGCTGTATTGCCATCTGGCTCATTGCTTTAGCCAGGCCCCGCATTTCTTCTGTATCTGCAGCCGGCATCCTATAGTTTAAATCCCCGCGGGCAAATCTTTCAGCGCCTTTTTTAATCTCCTCTATTGGTTTGCTTATACGTTTTGAAATAAATAAGCTGACTCCGGCAGCAAAAATCGCTATAAGTAATCCTCCAATACCTATCTGAATTTGAATTGATTTTAATTCATCATATATTGAAGTTACTGGTATTGCAGTACGCAATACACCTGTAATCTTATTGTTTCTCTTTAATGGTATAGCAACATACATCATATCTTGCTTAAGAGTTTTGCTGTATCTTATAGAAGTCCCGACAACTCCTTGCAAAGCCTCTGAAACCTCAAAACGATTAGCATGGTTGTCCATATTTTCCGGTACTTCTTCAGAATCACCGACAACTTTCCCTGAAAAAAGTATAACTGTAATTCGAGTAGATGATTGCCTGCCGGCTGACTTGCATATAGAATCAACCGACATCCCATCCAGAGGAACAATGTAATTACCTACCTGTTTTTCTAATAGATATGCTCTTGACTTGAGGTCTGCGGCAGTACGCTCAAGGAAAAATTCTCTAAAGGTACTTGATGCAAAAAGGGCTACAGCAAGAAGTGAAATCAGTGTGATAAGAAGATAAGAAGGATATAACTGCCAAAGCAGCCGTTTCTTTTTTTTCATGGATTTTCTCTGAATCTGTAACCAACGCCTCTAACGGTTTCAATGTATTTCCCGCAGAGACCGAGTTTTTTGCGAAGTCCAACAATCTGAACATCAACAGATCTATCAGTAACAGGATAATCATCACCATGAACTGCATCAACAATCTGAAAACGAGTAAATACCCATCCAGGTCTATTTGCAAGATAACGCAGTAGTTGGAATTCTGTAAAAGTTAAATTAACTGGTTTATCTTTTGCAAGGATTTCTCGTTTGCGAGGATTGATTACAATATCATGGATTTGAATTATCTCAAGATCATCATCTTTCTTCGATTTATCTTTCCTGCGAATAACAGCACGAACCCTTGCTATTAAAATTCTTGGGCTGAAAGGCTTAGTCATATAATCGTCAGCTCCGAGTTCCAGGCCGGCAACTATATCCGCTTCCTCTCCCTTGGCTGTTAGCATAATGATTTGAATATGTTGGGTCTTGGAATCATTTTTCAGGATTTTAGTAACTTCAAGTCCGTCTATTCCGGGAAGCATAAGATCCAGGACTATAAGATCAGGCTTTTCTGAGGCGGCCTTTTGAAGGCATTGTTCACCGGAAGATGCGCTCACTACTTTATAACCTTCTCTGTTAAGGTTATATTTCAACAGCTCAAGTATATCTTCTTCGTCATCTACAATTAGTATTCTTTCTTTTGCCATAGTATTTTTTCCTTTTAACATTATAAATTCTTTATTTATATTAACATAAAGTTAGTATAATGTTAATTTTTTATTAAGAA
>DAOURZ010000161.1 GCA_030627475.1 Deltaproteobacteria bacterium
AGTCACTCGTGGGAACCCGGGTGGCAGTTCTTCCTCTGCTGAATTGCAAGACTTGTAAATGGTGCCGCTCCGACAGGGAAGACCTCTGCAACAGCATGGCTTATTATGGCCTGGTAGGGGCTGATGGTGGCTTTGCAGAATACGCGGTAGTGCACAAAAATAATGTTTTGCCTGTAAGTGATCCCGCTATTATTACCTTTGTTGAACCTATATTGGTGGCATTGCATGCAGTTGCAAAGATTAAAAGTGATTTGGAAGGGTGCAGAGTGCTTGTAATGGGAGCGGGAGCTATCGGCATTGCTATGGCTTCGGTATTAACCTTTGTATGCAAGGCTGTGGTAAGCATTACGGATATTTTGAGCAAACGTCGCCAACGCGCAAAGACTGCCGGATTTCACGTTATTGAAAAAGATGCTCTTTCCAAATGTTTTGACATCGTTATTGATTGTGCAGGAAGCGACCCTTATTCAGGAAAGCATCCTGCCATTCTGGAGGGATGCCAATATTTGCTCAAGGGAGGGATTTTGCTTGTGCTCGGGACATATTTTCATCCTCTTGATTTTGTTCCTGTACAGATGCTTATTGATGAATATATGCTTATCAATTCCTATCTTTACAACAAGACCGACGTTGTTCGTTTGAAAGAAACAATCACGAGTTTGAAAACAGACTTTTCCCTGTTTATTGATGATGTCCCCCTGGAGCAAATTATTGAAGATGGTTATTACCATGCCGAAGTTGATAAAGATAGCTTTACCCGATTGGTGGTGAAATGTTAGAAAATTTCCTTACAATTCTGAGAAAACTTCTCAACATGCCTGACCTGGAAATAATTCGGGCGGGAGAAACTGTTCCTGACGGACTATTCAAGGTGCCCTTACGTGTAAATTCTTATGTTTTGTGCCTTGACACCGGTGTTGATTGGAGCACCATTTTTTTTATCAAAAGTTTGTGTGAATTCGTCCTTATAAACCTGAATCATCTGCAACAAGTTGTCGAAGAACGTCATTTATTGGAAAAAGAGTTTGCTCTTGTGATAAGTTCCGCTACCGAATTTTTGTTACATCATGACGTAATAACCGACAGGTTTTCTTTTTTGAAAAAAATTGCGCACTACGCATTATTTCAGGATGATCAGATACTTTTCAATATGGGGATCAAAGAAGCTACGCTAACAACTTCCCGTCAAAAATTGGACAGGACTTCGGAATTTCTTATTTCCGTTGGTGAAGGAGAACTCTTTGGCTACCGCGCCGGCGCTTTCAAGTGTACTGTCAGATGCAAACATAAGTTTCGAAAAATTACCATAGAAGCGGTAAAAATGCGACTTCTGTGGTTAGACCGTATTCATCGCGAAGAGCTGCGTGCCGATGCAGAACATAAGGCAAAGGAAGCGCTGCAACTGTCCAACCAATGCCTCAGCACCATAATGAATAGCACGGATGCGGCTATATATATTGCGGATATGGATACATATGAACTGCTCTTTATCAACAAAGCCCTGAAAAAAATCTTTGGCGATGTGAAAATTGGACAAACATGCTGGCAGTATCTTCAAAACAACATGTCCGGCCCTTGTGATTTTTGCACTAATCACAAACTGGTTTCCGAGGATGGAGAACCGACCGGCATTTTTGCCTGGGAATTTCAAAATACCAAAACAGGTCAATGGGTTGATTGTCGTGATCAGGCTATTCATTGGATTGATGGACGTCTTGTACGTCTGGAAATTGCTACTGATATTACTGATCGCAAGCAGGCTGAAGAAGAAAAAAAGATTATTGAAGAAAAGCTTCGCAGATCACAGAAAATGGAGGCAATCGGTCTCATGGCAGGAGGTGTTGCCCATGATTTGAACAACATACTTTCCGGTATAGTGAGCTACCCTGAATTGCTCCTTCTTAAACTTCCTGCAGACAGTCCTTTGCGAAAACCGATAAAAACAATACAGGAATCCGGCAATCGGGCTGCTGCAGTAGTTTCAGATTTGTTAACAGTCGCAAGAGGGGTAGCCAGCGTTCAGGAAATAGCCAATCTAAACGATTTGATTAACGAATATCTAATTTCGGCAGAACATATAAAAATCAAAGCAGCAAAATCATCTGTCGTTGTGAAATCCAAATTGGCTACAGACCTGTTTAATATAAGCTGTTCTTCTATCCATATAAAAAAGGTGTTAATGAATTTGATTATCAATGCTTTTGAGGCAATTGAACTCAGCGGCACGATAGTTATTTCGACTGCAAACCGGTATGTTGATACACCTGTGAAGGAAGGCGGAATCGGTAACTATGTTGTGCTGAGCATATCTGATAATGGTTCGGGTATATCACGGGATAATCTGGAGAGAATCTTTGATCCCTTTTATACCAAAAAAATGATGGGCAGAAGTGGAACAGGACTGGGTCTTACCGTTGTCTGGAATACAATGCAGGATCATGACGGATATATAGATGTCAAAAGCAATGAGAAGGGAACTATTTTTGAACTCTATTTTCCTGCTGTAAAAGATGCAACTTCAGAAACAAAAGAAGAACCTGAACCGGCATATCTGCAAGGAAATGGCGAAAGTATATTGGTTGTCGATGATGAGCAAACTCAAAGGGAAGTCGCATATCACATGTTGACCCTGTTAGGCTATGAGGTGGAATCAGTTTCAGGCGGCGAGGAAGCAGTTGAATATGTAAAAAAACAACCGGTTGATTTATTACTGCTTGATATGATTATGGAGCCTGGAATTAATGGCCGTGAAACATACGAAAAAATACTGAATATCCATCCAGGTCAGAAAGCTATTATAGCGAGCGGTTGGGCTGAATCTGCGGAAGTCAAGAAAGCTAAGGATCTTGGCGTAGCAGAATATATCAGAAAACCATATACTATTGCACAGATAGGTCAGGCCATCAAAGAAGCGCTAAAAAAGGATATGATTAAGAGCTCGCCCGACAGGGCGTTAATTTAATATTTTTCTACTAAAAAGCGAGGAGTTGAGGAGTTATGGGCGGATTATTTGGAACTGTTTCTAAAAAAGATTGCGTAACGGATTTGTTTTACGGAACAGATTACCATTCTCATCTTGGGACTAAAAGGGGTGGGATGGCTGTAAGAAATTCTAAAGAATATGTAAGAGCTATTCATAATATTGAAAATAATTATTTCAGATCCAAATTTGAACCGGATCTTCCTGATTTGCATGGCAATAAAGGAATAGGAATTATTAGCGACTATGACGCGCAACCATTGATAATAGGTTCTCATTTGGGAACATTCGGAATAGTTACAGTTGGTAAAATAAACAATAAAGAGGAACTTGCAAACAAAGCATTTAATAAAAAAAAACATTTTTCGGAAATGAGCAGGGGGAAAATAAATCCGACTGAGCTTGTTGCAATGTTAATCAGCGAAGAAAAATCTTTTGAGGATGGAATACATAATGTACAAGAGGCAATCAAGGGCTCTTGTTCAATGCTTTTACTCACAAAAAAAGGCATTTATGCTGCAAGAGATAGATTGGGAAGAACTCCTCTTATAATTGGCAAGAAAGAAGGGGCTTATGCAGTAACTTCGGAAACATGCGCATTCCCTAATCTTGGTTTTGAAATTGATAAATATCTTGGGCCTGGCGAGATTGTTTTTATGACAGAGGATGGCTGTGAACAGCGAAAAAAGCCGGGTGATAAAATGCAGATATGTGCTTTTCTCTGGGTTTATTATGGTTATCCTGCTTCATGCTATGAAGAAATTAATGTTGAATCTGTCAGGTACAGATGCGGCAGTGCTCTTGCTAAAAATGATGATGTTGAGATTGATTTTGTTGCAGGAATTCCTGATTCAGGAATCGGACACGGAATAGGGTATGCTAATGAAAAAAAAATTCCGTATGCCAGACCTTTTGTTAAATATACACCTACCTGGCCGAGAAGTTTTATGCCCCAGAATCAAAGCATGAGAGATCTTGTTGCAAAAATGAAGCTGATCCCGGTCAGAAATTTGATAGATGGTAAAAAGATACTTTTTTGTGATGACTCAATTGTAAGAGGTACACAATTAAAGGATAACGTTCAGCTATTATATGATTATGGCGCTTTGGACGTCCATATGCGTATTGCATGTCCCGCATTAATTTATCCATGTGAATTTTTGAATTTCTCCACATCACGATCAACATTGGATCTTGCAGGAAGAAAAGTTATAGTTAAGCTTGAAAACAGAGAAGATAATTCAATAAATGAATATGCAATTGCAGGAACTGAAAAAAATTGTGAGATGACTGAAAAAATACGGCAGCAGTTAAAACTTACTTCTTTAAAATATCAGAAAATAGAGGATCTTATAGCGGCAATCGGTCTCCCAAAAGATAAATTATGTACTCATTGCTGGGATAGGAAAAGTTATTTCTAATAAAAAAACAGGATTTGTATAATATGAAATTTCATATCACAA
>DAOURZ010000366.1 GCA_030627475.1 Deltaproteobacteria bacterium
AAATCGGTCTGTTGAGAGAATTCAACCGTCACTTGCGGTTCTAGCATTAGGCGTATTGACACCGGCAACCTTCAAGAGTATGATTTAATCATACTTAAATCCCAAGTTTACCACCCAAAGAGGTTAAGCTACCGCGATCACACAATAAGTGTATTTTTTTCGTAGACGTAATTTTTTATGTCTAAAAAGCTCTTGCTTTTCTGATTATGTTATTGTTAAGCAAATCTCTCAATTCAATTCGCTCTAATAATTCTTTTTGCTCGTCTGTAGCTTTGCTCATGTTATACGTTGATAACCCAACGGATTCAACTTGTATTTGATCGATCATACAGCCTGACAGCATTGCATAGAGCTTCTCGTGTGACACGGTTTCTGCTGTCAAATTGCCAATGAACTCATGAAGGCGTAAAGTTAAGGTGCGATTTATCAAATGAGACAATACGCAAATTGTATAATGCGCTTTAACGTGAGCCTCAGTCCAAACAAAAATTGGTGACACTTCCACAAATGATTTGATATCCCTAAATGCCGATTCAATCACAACTTTCTCTCTGTATGGGCTTATCGCTTCTTTCGCCGATACCTTGAAGCTATCGCTGTTCTTCTCAATATGATTTGTTACTAATAACCAGAATCCATCCAGTTTTCCTGCTGCCTTTTTCTTTTCTTCATCAACAATAACATTTCCCTGAAATGTTCGAATTTTAACTTCATCTGTTTTGCCTCTAACATGAATAACCTCTAACGAGACATCTACAAATTTGGCCAGTTTATATTTGGAAGCTCCTTTTTTAAATTTTTTATATGTTGCTTCTTTTTGCCGTGATTTCTTGGCCTTTATTAGCTCATTATTCAAATTGTCGACAAATGTAAAAAAGTCTATCGTTGCTTGGTCTCTCGCTTTGCGTTGATCCTTAAACAATTGAGGGTTAAAACACAGAATATATCGCCGGTTTTTTTTAACAACTACCTCCTGATAATATGTGTTGCTGTTTAGCTTTGTGAAATTTTTCAATTTCTCGGCCTGTTCGTCCACATGCTTTAGATCAAGATGGGAAAATTGATTAAAATCAAGGCCTGTTATATCTCCTATCTGGTTCTTGTCCATCGCCGAAATATATTTTATTTCATCCTCTTCCAGGAGTGTTAGATTATCGTCGGAGACCATACCCCGGTCAAAAACCAGCGTAGTGTTTTTGACCTTGAAACGCTTACTCATCCGTTCTAACAGCCAAGTAATGGTAGTGGCATCTGCTGTGCCACCCGGTAACACTTCCCAATAAAAAGGTAAACCTTCATTGTTTACGACAATTGCCAAGACTATATGATTTCGATAGCCTTCCTTGCAATGCCCCCATTTCATAAGCAAACAACGTGATCCAGTAAAAGTTGTGCTGGAGAGATCATAAAATATTGACTTCATCGAGTCAGGATTACGGCTACTCATCAACTGAAAAAGATGATCACATATCGCTTCTTTGTTTTTTTCGATTACTTCTAATTCACGAAAAATACGTGATGGATTAATTGAATCGACCCGTAGATCAAGAATCCACCGCAAAGCAGTAGTTTTAAACCATTCGGAAATCTGCGATTTACTAACAGGATTAATGCAACGGTTGATCGTTAATATTCTGGCAATATTTGAGATGTTAACACTGCGCATTCCATTATTTTGAAAAACTTTATCCAGTTCCCAATAATCCCACACAGCATTAACCGTGGCAGTATCAAGATAAGCAAAATGGTTAGTGACTGTAATGTCATCACATGTAGTAACGAAGGTATCCGGTTTCTTTATTGCTTTTAATAGGGTCTTCCATCTGTTTACTGCTTCATCTGTTAGTTTTCCAAGTTTAACACAAATCTCCTTGCGGTTTTTTCCGTCTTTTCTGTACGCTCGGGCCAAACTATAGGAACGATATGATTTTCCTTTATATTTGCTGACTCGCCAATGAAGATGAAGTGTAGCTAAATCCATAATTCGTATTCCTTAGACGTAATGATATTTATCTATCCGTCACTATATCAAAGGTTATAGCGAATGTAAAGGGCATCTTCTTAGACGTAACTCTTGAGGTGAAAAAACATTAATGACCGTATATTTAAGCAGTTACGGCATTTGGATGGGGATTGACTGGTAAACTTGGGAT
>DAOURZ010000428.1 GCA_030627475.1 Deltaproteobacteria bacterium
TGAAATAGCTCGCTATTCCTTCAACTTTTGTGATCTGAGATTGAACAAATCTGACCCAAATCTGTGCGCCTACTTGCGGAAGTTAATTCGTCCACGTTCCTTATCAGTTTTATTAAAAAACTCGGAGTGGCGCTTTCAAACCAGTAATTGCTAAAACTAAGCTTTTTAAACAAACGAAGGACAAGTAGCAGGGGTGTTGGCAACTTTGTCAACTTATTCAAGAAGCCCCCTGGTTTTTTCTTATAAATCGGGATATTAACTTTCTATGTTTAGTAAACTTCGTCGTGACTGCCTACGTCAATCAGGAGAACTTGATCTTTACCAACGAATTCAAAAACGATCCTGCAATCATCGTCAATACTGAAAGCCCATTGTCCAGCCAGCTTACCGCTGAGTTTGTGCGTTCTTAATTGTAAAAAAAACGGATTTTCCAGAAAAATTTTCATTTTTTCCCAGAATTTCTTTTTCAGTTTCGAATTATTCTTTACTCGCTTTTTGTAAGACCTTTTGAACCCTTGATCCCATACAGCTCTAATCACTTTCAAGATCCTCCAACAACTCCTTTATACCACCGCTTTTAACAACCCCTTTCTTAAGATTCATCTTAGCTTCTTCAGCTCTCTGCGCAAGACTTTCTCTCTTCAACTCAATTACCTGTTTTCTTATTATCTCCGCAACGTATTCTTTATCTATAAAAGGCAATTGACTAAATTCGTTAATCACTTCATTAACACTGGTATTACTCATTTATTCCTCCTCTCAGAATAAGAACGAAGGACACTCCGGGTAGTATGGGTAGAAACGAGTGTGGGTGGAGACGTTGATAGTTTAGGAACGTAAACAAAATAACTTCCACAACTATACATCACATCTTCTCAGCTATCTTTGCCCGACCTGCCCGCAACGCAAAGCATTTTGCATCAGTTAGATATGCAGTGCCTGTAAAAGCTTACATGTTGGAAAGCAGCCTTGTTTGCTACTATTTTTCCCGTGAACGGTTACTATTGTTTCTTCTCAGTTTTTCCACTTCTTCCAAAAGCAAACCGGTTTTATTTGCAATAGTGGCATCATCCAATATATCCAGCAAATTGATCGCCACATGTTCTCTACCACGTTTTTCGCCTTTCAGTTTGCCGATACCATATGATGATTCCACCATACTGGCTTGATAATGCAGGTTGTCGACATAACGGTTATACGCAAGACGCTCGTCTTCGGGAAGTTTGAGCATATCAAGCTGCTCTTTGGCTTTTTGTAATCCTCTCGCCTTGAAAGTATCTTCTATCTTCCCATTTTTTAAAAAATATATCCATTCATCCAGAGAATCTTTTGTTATAGAGAATGTTAACTGAAATAACCTTTACTACCTTTGAATAAGGTTCTTTCTCCTCAATATGCTCGGTAATTCAGCAACTCATTTTTTTAAACCTCAGTCTTTTTGTCTTATTTTATCCTTAACACGCCTGCATGCCCTGGGACACGCCGGATTCTCCCGTGAACGATTACCTTTTTGGACTGGATGGAACATCATTTCGGACGCTCCTGACTCTATTGTGTTCTTTGATTCATGGTTTAGATCACAGTTCAATTCATGGTCAGATATTTTCAAAAGTCCATTCACCTATGTTCTTGTCCGCAAACTCAACTCCAAACAGATAAATCTTTTTTCCTGCGCCCTGATATTTTTCAAAATACTTTTTGTTTTTGATCTGGTTTAATGCCTGATATTTGTCTCCGTTAAATTTGAATTCAA
>DAOURZ010000255.1 GCA_030627475.1 Deltaproteobacteria bacterium
ATAAAGGCTTCGCAAAAATCCTCGACATATCCACGGGTATGCCTGCGGTTTTTGCAAATCCTTATGCATCAAGATCTCAGCACATATCTTCGCAAAAAATCGCTCAACTTAGGTAATAGGAACGTCCACGTTCCTAAGGGTTCGCTTAAAAATAAATTTACTCAGATGCCGAGGCACCCGCATTGAGCTGTTGAACCAACGAGCAACGCAGTCATGCGGGATGGATCGGCGCAATCAAAAGGTATCTAAAATGGGCTCTATTGATGAACAGATTTTAAAATCAACCAAGGAAATAGTTGTTAAATTTATAGAGGCTGGGAGGCTTTCTCCGACCGGTTTCGATGAAATGTTCAAAAGTATTTATTGCACAATTGAAAAGACCGTACAAAGTCCAAGAGAAAAACATGAAAAAGAATGAATCTTATTTAAAAAAAGTTAGTATTGAAAAGGCAAGCGAAGATCTATTTGATTTTGCAATTGATCGTTCAGATATAAAGCAAATTTTGCAAAACTTGCCTGCGGATATAAAAATTAACAGGGTTTCAATAGAATATGAAATTCAATTATTAAAAATTTTGGCTGTTGGATGGAGCATTTCGTTTTTTGCGAATCAAATATCTTTAAAGAAAGAATTGTCAGAATTATTCTGGAATGCTGTTCAAAATTTTTCTCAGAACATTTCAATGCTATCATCTTCATCTTCATCTTCATCTACAGGTAAAGAGATTAACTACTTTAATACTTTAAAAGAACGATTAGATACATATTTAAATGCGTTAACTCTTGTTTCTGATAATTCTGATCCCATGGTATCAATTGGCCCGAAATTTGCCGAGATTTGTGGAAGTGAAAATAATGCACACATTATACTATCCGGAGCAAAAGTATTTAACTTTTCTGTTGGTGGTGTAAAAAATTATCTTGAATCTATCCATATTGAATAAGGAATGTGGACGAATTAACTTCCGCAAGCAGGCGCATAGTTGAGGAAGTTAATTCGACCACGTTTCTAACCTTTGATCATTGAAAGGAGGAAAATTATGTTTGATATCATTAAAAAGGTCATGCTGACGGGAGTAGGGTTAGCCGCCATGACCAAAGACAAGGTAGAAGAACTGGCCGGGGATCTTGTAAAAAAGGGAAAATTGTCGGAGAAAGATGGAAGGGAATTAGTTGATGATCTGTTGGAAAAATCAGAGAAGGCCAAAAAGGATCTGGAAAAAGATATAGAAAAAGTGGTAAAAAATACTATGAAAAAGATGAATCTTGCCAGAGCGGAAGACTTGTCAAGTCTGACGAAACAAGTAAAGAAACTGGAACAGGCCTTGAAAGAAAAAGATTCACAGGGCTAATGTTAAGTATCCGAAAAATCGGCATAATCGGCCGAGCCTACCGTCACCTGAACCGATATCGCCATATCCTTGCAGTATTGTTTAAATACGGCTTTGGGGATCTGGTGGATATCCTTAAGATTGAACAGTATCTTGAAATCGGTCTTCAGATGATTTCCAGAAAACGACGAGAGCAGGTCGAAAAACTTGGCAGAGCGGAACGGGTACGGATGGTTATGGAAGAGCTTGGCCCGACCTTTGTCAAGTTGGGCCAGATACTTTCCACCCGTCCGGACCTGATTTCCGTAGAATTTATACAGGAACTTTCAAAGCTTCAGGATAATGTCCCTCCCTTTCCCTATACCGAAGCCATACAAATTATAGAATTCGAGCTTGGCAAACCGCTCGAAGATATATTTCGGCAGTTTGAGAATACACCCCTTGCCGCAGCTTCCATAGGCCAGGTTCACAGAGCACAGTTGAAGGACGGCGAGGAAGTGGTAGTCAAGGTTCAACGTCCCGGCATCCGCAAAACCATTGAAGTCGATCTGGAAATTATGCTCCATCTCGCCTCTCTTATGGAACGGCATTTAGAGGAATTGCAAGTACACCATCCTGTCAGGATCGTGCAGGAATTTGCCCGCACCCTGGGAAAAGAGATAGATTACACCATAGAAGCCTCACATATAGAGAGGTTTGCCGGCCAATCTATGAACGATCCGACTGTCTATGTCCCCAAAGTTTTTCGGGACATAACAACCGAGCGTGTACTTACCATGGAGTACATTGACGGAATCAAGGCATCCGGGATTGAGCGTATTGAACATGAAGGACTGGACAGAAAGATTATTACCGCGCGAGGGGCTGACCTGATTCTAAGGCAGATATTTGATTACGGTTTTTTCCATGCTGATCCCCATCCCGGAAACATCTTTGTTTTGCCGGACAATATTATCTGCTATATTGATTTCGGCATGATGGGGGCCATTGATCGACAGATCCGGGAGGATTTCGCAGATCTTATTTATGCAGTGGTACACCGGAATGAATCCATAGCCACGCAGATGCTCCTTAAGCTTACCGAATATGATGAAAAACCGGATGTACGTGCTTTGGAAAGAGATTTGACTGATTTCATCGGGCTGCATCTTTATGTGCCGCTCAAAAATCTGCAAATGGAAAAACTTCTCCAGCAACTTCTGAAAATTCTTTCCAGGCATCGTCTGCAAATACCGCAGGATCTTTTTCTTATGATGAAAGCATTAGCTACCGTGGAGGGGATTGGACTTTTGCTTGATCCTGATTTTGAAATGATCAAGCAAGTCACCCCGTTTATTCGGCGAGTCAAGATGTCCCGCTATCATCCTAAACGACTGGCAGATGACATTGTCAGATCCGGTGTCGAGTTTGTTCAACTCATGCAGGAAATTCCGGGAGAGACGCGTGAGATTCTGAAACAGATGAAGCAGGGCAAGATCAAAATGGAGTTCGAGCACCGGGGGCTTGAGCCGATGTTGTCCACCCACGACCAGATCAGCAATCGGATCGCTTTTGCTATTGTCATAGCTGCCCTTATAATCGGTTCAGCATTAATCGTTCTTTCCAAAACACCACCTTTCCTGTTTGGCATTTCTTTCATAGGCATCATCGGGTTCCTCGCAGCAGCGGTCATGGGGTTATGGCTTCTTATAGCGATTCTGAAAAAAGGAAAGCTTTAGGAACGTGGACGAATTAACTTCCGCAAGTAGGCACACAGATTTAGGTCAGGTTTGTTCGATCTAAAATCGCAAAAGTCGCAGGAATAGCGAGCTATTTCAAGATTTTTGTGATTTGAGATCGGACAAAGACGGCCTG
>DAOURZ010000455.1 GCA_030627475.1 Deltaproteobacteria bacterium
AAAAGTTGAAGGAATAGCGAGCTATTTCAAGATTTTTGGGATTTGAAATCGGGCAAATATGACCTGAAGCCATGATGCATTGTTGCTGAAGTTATGTCGTCCACGTTTCTAAACCATTTAAAATAAATGTTTAATAATTACTGCCCATGGGCAATAGTTGAAAACAAATCATAATCCATATAAATTTCAACGTATTTAACTCCTTCAATTTCCATTACCTTTTGTTTCATTTCCAATGCTTTATTTTGTGCTTTTTTCTTTACTGCTTTAGTATATATATAAACAGTTCCTTCATCGGATTTTACCTGCATTTTTGAATCTATATCTGCCAAAGTTGCACGAACACTACATGACATTACAATATTTTGCATACAACTTAAGGAATATGTCATAGGCTGAAATTTCTTGTGTTTTACGGAACTGAAGATGGTCTCTATAGCGTCTTCCATATCATCATCTTTGATATGTCCGATATTTATTGCCAGATCATATAATTTCGGATCAGTAATATTTGTATCATAAACAGCCGCAGCCCATTTTGTTTGCTCTTCATCTTCTTTTTTAATGATTTTGCTTGCCTTGTCCTGGGATATATTGTCCAGCTTCATTTTGTTTTTTATCCTGTCTTCCAACCTGGCGATAATCCGAACTTTGAGTACATGAGATATCTCCTGGATAAGCGGAAGCCCAACGACTCCATAATATATTATATTATTTTTTAACAAATATTTAGCAAGCAAAGTTTCAATAAATATTATGTATTCAGGCTTGATTTTAGAAAACATGCCAACACCGGATGGCGCTTCTTTAAGAGCTCGTGCAAGATTAGATTCAGTAACATCGAACTCGCTGGAAACTAGTGATAAAATCATTTCACTATCTGTATACTCGTATTTTAATCTTTTAGCCACACTTTTGGCTATTTGCTTTCCATTGCTGTAAGAACCTGCGGTAATAGTTATAATGGACACTTTGTTCCTCCTTGGATAAAAATTCACGATTCACGGTTCACAGTTCACGGTTCACACTTTTTTCAATAAAAAAAGGAATGTCATTCGTGAAGCGTGAATCGTGAACCGGTATAAACATATTTCCCACAACCTGATTAAATACCGTAAAATAGATAAAGCATCCCGATTAATACTACTATAAATAATACAGTCATAATCCCGCCCGCTTTTATAAAATCTACACTTTTATATCTTCCGGGCCCCATATAAAGCGCATTAACCTGATGTGTGGGCAGCATAAACGAGTTGGAAGTCGCCAGACCTACAACAAGAGCGGCCATCCTTGGATCAACTCCTGCTGCCAAAGCCATATTAACTACAAGTGGCACAAGAAGTACCGTTGCGCCAACGTTTGAAATAACCAGTGTAAAAAAGGTAGAAAGTACCGCTATTGCCGTTAAAAGTACAACAGGAGAAACATCGCCTATTATAGTAAGAATAGTATGAGCAATCCACGCTGCGGCACCGGTCTTTTCAGTTGCAATTCCCAATGGAATAAGTCCGGCCAGAAGAAAAATCGTACGCCAGTCAACAGATTTGTATGCTTCGTCTAATTGATACATGGCCTTGGAAAGATAAAACGGGATATAGATAGAGGAAAATTTCTTTTTG
>DAOURZ010000044.1 GCA_030627475.1 Deltaproteobacteria bacterium
ATGGCATTCCGGCCCTATGGTGACATAAGGATCAATCACCACATGGGGCCCTATAGTTGCTCCTGCTCCTATAAAAACATTTGCTCCAATAATCGAATACGGACCTACTTCTACAGTGGAGTCCAATTCAGCTTTGGAATCAATAATTGCTGTTGGATGTATCATGCTTTTTCTCCAATAGTTGCCATAAATTCAGCTTCAGCCACGACTTTTTTGTCTACAAATGCGGTCCCGGACATTTTAACCGCCTTTGCTCGCTGCTTCAGTATTTTGATTTCAAGAATAAGCTGGTCTCCCGGTATAACAGGCTTTCTGAATTTGACTTTGTTCATTCCCATAAAATATATCAGAGCGCCGTGTTTTTCTTCGGGCAGTGATGTAAAAACAAGTACGCCGCCAGCCTGGGCCATAGCCTCTATAAGCAGTACGCCCGGCATAATAGGTGAGCCCGGAAAATGCCCCTGAAAAAATGGTTCATTAATTGTTACGTTTTTGAGAGCGACAATCTTTTCATCCGGTACAAGCTCATGTATCCGATCAACTAGAAGAAAAGGATATCGGTGAGGAAGCAAACTCATTATTTTTTGGATATCATATTTGTTATTCATTTAAACCAGTCCCTTAGGAACGTGGACGAAATAACTTCCACAACTATGCATCACAGCTTCAGGCCATTTTTGCCCGATCTTAGATTGAACAAACCTGACCTAAATCTGCGCGCCTACTTGTGGAAGTTAATTCGTCCCCGTTCCTAATAAACAAAATCTATCTGATTCGAGTCGTCACCTGTCATGCCGTTATCAGCACAAACAGTTACTTTATAGATATATTTGCACCCCTTTTCCAGAATTTCATTATACGTTATTATATCTTTTTTTAAATTTCCTGAACCTTTGGCTTTAATTGGCATATTGGCAATGCGCTTAAAAACAACAGGACAATTTAAACATTCGGATTTTGAAAAAGGTTTTTTTGATCTATATATAACAAAACCTGACAGACCTGATTTAATCTTTTGGTTTACTCCCGGAACAGTCCATGTCAGTTTAAGTTTGTCTCCATCTATACTATAACTCAAATCATTTATTATAGGGAGCACTTCATAGAACGGTGGTTTGGGGGGAGCTTTTTTGCCGCATCCGGACAAAAAACCGGATAAAAAAACAGAAAAAGCACCTATTATTAAGATTTGAACAATAATGCTTCTAAAACAATAATTATACATTTTACTTTTAAGCAATAAAGTTTTCATTTTCTTTCTTAATGTCTACCTCAGCCTGCTTAATAGCGGCTTTGACATTTTTTGTGGCAGTTCCGCCAAAAGATTCTCTACGATTTATCATCCGGTTTGTCGTTAAAATATCAAAAACATCTTCTTTAAAAAGGGACGAGAATGGTCTTAACTCCTTTAAAGTCATTTCATGAAGCTCTTTATTCTCATTGATAGCGGAATTTACAATTTTGCCAACGCAGATATGAGCAAGACGAAATGGCATGCCCTTGGTAACAAGATAATCCGCCATATCAGTGGCATTTAAAAATCCTTTGGAAACGGCTTCAAACATTGCTTCCTTGTTTATTCTTAATTCTGGAAGCATCTTTATATAAATTGTTATACAAGCTTTTAATGTGTCAACGGCATCAAACAAAGGCCCTTTATCTTCCTGCATATCACGGTTATAGGCGAGTGGTAATGATTTCATAATGCTTAAAAGCGCTATTAAATCTCCAAAAACACGACCGGTTTTCCCGCGCACCAGCTCCGGTATATCAGGATTCTTTTTCTGGGGCATAATGCTGCTTCCGGTTGAAAAAGAATCAGACAACTCAATAAAACCAAATTCCGATGATGACCACAAAACAAGCTCCTCGGATATTCGGCTGAAATGTACCATGCAAAGACTTGCAGCCGCCAGAAATTCTATTATAAAATCTCTGTCTGACACAGAATCTATACTGTTTGCAGATATCTGGGGAAAATCAAGCAGCTCAGCCGTATATTCTCTATCAATTGGATATGTTGTTCCTGCAAGAGCTGCACTGCCAAGCGGCATTATATTTATGCGTTTTAAGGCATCCCTGAACCTGTCGCAATCCCTTGAAAACATTTCATAGTATGCCATTAACTGGTGAGACAATAGAATCGGCTGTGCTCTTTGTAGATGAGTATAGCCCGGCAGGACAACATCTATATGTGTTTTTGCAAAATCAACAATCAACTCTCTAAAATCGACAAGATTCTTTAAAATATATAGAGTCTCGTATCGTAGATACATACGCACATCAAGAGCTATCTGGTCATTTCTGCTCCTTGCAGTATGAAGTTTCTGGGCAACTTTTCCTATATCCTGAAGAAGCCTGGATTCAATATGCATATGTATATCCTCCAGACTGTCATCAAAAAGAAATTTTCCTCTATCTATATCCCGTTTTATCTTTCCAAGGCCATGTATCAATGATGAAGCATCTTCTTCCGTAATAATAGACTGTTTCGCAAGCATTTTGCAGTGGGCAATGCTGCCCTCAATATCATAAGAATAAAGCCGTTTGTCTATATTAATTGAAGATGTAAATATTTCTACAAATCTATTTGTTTTCTCGGAAAATCTTCCATCCCAAGGTTTTTCAGACATATATAAACCTCTTTACCAAAAGTCGCCCAAATGAATCATTCTGCTATAGTTTCAATAGGTTATGGTTAAAATTGATAATTGATAATTGATAATTTGTGGAATCGCTTTGCTCTGTTTTTTGATAAAATTAATAGAATACCTTCAATTATCAATTTTCAATTATTTTATGAATACGCAATCTCAGCGCATTAAGACGTATGAAACCTTCAGCATCTTTCTGGCTGTATACACTGTCGTCTTCAAAAGTGGCAAAATCCTCTTTGTAAAGAGACTCATCGGATTTACGGCCAAGTACACGACAGTTTCCCTTATATAGTTCAACGCGTACAACTCCGGAAACATTTTTCTGTGTCATATCTATCATATTCTGCAAAAGCTTCATTTCCGGTGAAAACCAGAAGCCATTATAGATTATTTCAGAATATTTGGGTATAAGTGAATCTCGAAGATGCGTTACCTCTCTGTCCATTGTAATTGATTCAATTGCCATATGTGCAAGTCTCAAGATAGTGCCACCGGGAGTTTCATACACACCGCGGGATTTCATACCGACAAAACGATTTTCAACAATATCCGCTCTGCCTATGCCATGACGTCCACCCAGTCTGTTAAGCTCCTTGAGAAGAGTTGCAGGAGACATATTAATATCATTTATAGCAACAGGATCACCCTGTATAAATGTTATTTCTATTACCTCCGGTTTATCAGGCGCATTCTTCGGAGAAACAGTCAGAGTAAACATATCCTCAGACGGTTCTTTCCATGGGTCTTCAAGAATTCCTCCTTCGTAACTTATATGAAGCAAATTCCTGTCTGAGCTATATGGTTTTGCAGGTGTTACCGGCACATTTATTTTATGTTTTTTTGCGAACTCCATAAGAGAAGTACGGGAGTTAAGCTCCCATTCACGCCACGGAGCAATAATATTGATATAAGGATCTATGGCCAAATAACTCAGCTCAAACCTGACCTGGTCATTTCCCTTGCCGGTTGCACCATGGCTTACGGCATCAGCCCCTTCTATTTTTGCAATTTCCATCTGGCGCTTGGCTATAAGAGGTCTGGCAAGAGATGTTCCCAAAAGATATTGGCCTTCATATATCGCATTTGCGCGAAATGCCGGAAATACATAATCAGCAACAAAGGTTTCTTTAAGGTCATCTATATAAACCTTCACTGCACCGGTATTCAGGGCTTTTTCTTCTATATCGTCAATCTCTTCTTCCTGACCTATATCAGCCGAAAATGCAACTACATCACATTTATAAGTTTCAATCAGCCATTTTAAAATTACAGATGTATCAAGGCCTCCTGAATAGGCCAGAACAACTTTTTTAATTTTTTCCTGCACAATAAAACTCCTTAGGAACATGGTTTATCAAAACTTCCAGTATAGCTTTATGCATATGGAGTTTATTCTCAGACTGATCCCAGACAACGGAATTTGGGCTCTCCAGAACTTCTTCACTCATCTCTTCGCCTCTGTGAACCGGAAGACAATGCATTATTATAGCATCTTTTGAAGCATTTTTTAAAAGTTCTTGATTAACCTGAAAAGATTCAAAAACACGCTTTCTTGTACTGTGTTCACCCTCCTGCCCCATGCTGGCCCATACATCAGTATAAATCACGTCAGCACCTTCTACCGCTTCAACAGGATCTGAAGTTACTATAATACTGCCGCATTTTTTCTTACGAGCCGTCTCCAATATATCGCTATCAGGATAGTATCCTTCGGGACATGCAAGCACAAGGTTTAATCCAAGCACGGCTGCGGCATTTATCCATGAGTGGGACACATTATTTCCGTCTCCAACCCAGGCTATTTTAAGATCCTCATAACTTCCTTTATATTCTATCACTGTCATTAAATCGCTTAAAACCTGGCATGGATGATACAAATCGGTCAAAGCATTAATAACCGGAATAGTGGAGAACTTTGCAAACTCTTTCAAAAGATCCTGGGAATAAGTTCTAATGGCAAGAGCATCCAGATATCTTGACAAGACCCTGGCGGTATCTCTAACAGGTTCATTTCGAACCATCTGGGTGTCCTTTGAGCTTATAAAAATTGAAGCGCCGCCTATCTGAATTATCGCTACCTCAAAAGAAAGGCGTGTACGGGTCGATGGTTTATCAAAAATAAGTCCAAGTGTTTTTCCCGCAAGAGGTCTTTTTTCAATGCTATTCTTTTGATTTTTTTTCAATTCCAGGGCTCGCTTGAAAAATAGCTCAAAATCCTCCTTTTCAAGATCTAAAAGAGTTAGTATGTCTTTATTCATAGTGACCTTTCAATCTAAGTGGCTCACTCAACGTCGCCAAACAAATCATCTAAACACTCCAGTAGAGAGTCAATTTCATCTTTGCCTATGATAAGAGGAGGTATGAAACGTAGAATATTGCCCTGGATACAATTGATTAAAAAGCCCTTATCCATGCAAGCTTTTACAACTTTATCTCCATCAATTTTGATCTTCATGCCAAGCAAAAGGCCTATCCCGCGAACATCAATAATTGATTCGTGTCTGTCTTTCAGCCATAAAAGCCTTTGTTTGAAATATTCTCCAGTCTTTCGGCCGTAATTTATGACATTTTCTTTGATAAGGATCCTTACAACTTCAAGTGAAGCTGCTGTAATTATTGGTGTTCCACCAAAAGTTGAGCCATGTGAACCGGGCACAAACGCCTCGGCAATATGTTCTCTTGTCAGCATGGCACCTATCGGCAATCCATTGGCAAGAGCCTTTGCCAGGGTCATTATATCGGGTTCTATTCCGAAATTTTCATAACAAAAAAGTTTGCCTGTACGGCCCATTCCTGTCTGGATTTCATCAAAAATTAAAAGTATTTTCGCCTCATCACAAATTTGCCTGACACCTTTAAGATATTCAGGATCAGGACAGCAAACGCCTCCTTCGCCCTGAATCGGCTCAATTAAAACTGCGCACGTTGAAGAGTTGATTTTACTACGCAACGCTTCAATATCATTGAACGGAACAAAATCAAAACCATTAAGAACCGGCTCAAATCCCTTGCGTATCTTTTCCTGGCCCGTGGCTGACAAGGTTGCCATTGTGCGGCCATGAAAAGATTTTTCCATGGCTATTATTCTGCAGCGGCCTTTTTCGCCTTTGTCACTGAAATATTTTCTTGCCAGTTTTATAGCCGCTTCATTTGCTTCAGCTCCGCTGTTACAGAAAAAAACTCTGTCTGCAAAACTGTTGTTAACAAGCCATGATGCAAGCTCTGTCTGGGGCAGAGTATAATAAAGGTTGGAAACATGAAAAAGCAGTTCAGCCTGTTTTACAAGGGCTTTTACAACTCCCGGATGCGCATGCCCGAGATTGCATACTGCAATTCCCGCAACAAAATCCGTATAAGCTCGCCCATCCGAATCCCAAAGGGTGCATCCTTTGCCTTTTGTTATAACGATGGGGAATCTATTGTAAGTCTTTGCTATTACTTTGTCCGCTTTATTTATTATTTCGCTTTTCATAGTTTTTATGTCGTAACTTCAGTTCCGATTCCATTATCAGTAAAAAGCTCCAGCAATAAGGCATGACGCTTGCATCCATTTATAATATGAGATTTTTTAACATTATTATTAAGCGCATTGAGAGCGTACTCAATCTTTGGAATCATTCCTCCTGAAATTGCCTTGTTCTCAATCATCGTGCTGATTTTCTCCGCATCAATTGAAGATATTAAAGCGCCTTCAGTGTCCATAACTCCATCAACGTCAGTAAGAAATATCAGACGTCCTGCAGAAAGAGCTATTGCAATTTTACTTGCCACAATGTCTGCATTTATATTGTATGTTTCGCCCGAATCCCCCACGCCAACCGGCGCAATAATCGGAATAAAACCTTTCTCTGTCAATGTATTTATAATATCCGGATTTATTTGAGTAACATCTCCAACCATGCCCGGATCAATTATTTCAGGGGGTTTATCCATATCCTTCTGATATATGACAGACAACTTTTTTGCTGATATAAGCCCTCCGTCTTTGCCACTCAGCCCTACAGCCCTGCCACCTTGCTTATTTATCTGAGCAACTATTTCCTTGTTCACCTTGCCGGCAAGAACCATTTCTACAACATCCATTGTAACTTCATCAGTAACACGTATACCCCTGACAAACCTGGGACGTATGCCCATCTGCTCAAGCACGGAGTTAATTTGCGGCCCTCCACCATGAACAACAACCGGATTCAGCCCAACAAGCTTCAGCAGAGTAATGTCGCGTGCAAAATCTTCCTTTAATTGCTTATCAACCATTGCATGTCCACCATATTTGATAACGATGGTCATTCCGCAAAAACGTCTTATATAGGGCAGGGCTTCGATAAGTATGTCGGCTACATTTGGAGTCATAGTATGTATCTTCTTAAATCCTCGTCGTCTTTGATATCTTTTAATTTTCCAGATACATACTGTCCGTCAATTACTATTTTTCTATCTTTAGCGTCTTTAATATCTGAAGCGTTAAAAAGAATGTCTTCGAGCATACATTCCATGAGCGTATGAAGTCTTCTTGCTCCTATGTTTTCAGTAAGATTGTTAACCTCTTCGGCGATTCGCGCTATTTCGGAAACAGCATTGTCCTCAAAAACAACTTCAACCTTTTCAGTTTTTAAAAGCTCAATATACTGAAGAAGCAGAGCATTTTTAGGCTCGGTCAGTATCTTTATAAAATCTTCTTTTCCAAGAGAATCAAGCTCTACTCTGATTGGAAATCTTCCCTGAAGTTCCGGTATCATATCAGAAGGCTTGATTGTGTGAAAGGCTCCGGATGCTATAAAAAGAACGTGATCCGTTTTAACCGAACCGTACTTTGTGGTAACCGTACTCCCCTCAACAATGGGAAGCAGATCACGCTGAACCCCCTCTCTGGATATATCCGGCCCATGCCCGCCGCCATTCCCGACAATTTTATCTATTTCATCAAGAAAAATTATACCTGATTGTTCAACTTTATCAATCGCCTTGCTTACAACTTTATCCATATCCACAAGGGCCTGTGCTTCTTCCTGTGCAAGAATTTCCATACCTTCCGGAACTTTAATTTTTCTCTTCTTTGTATTTTTAGGCATAATTCCTCCGAGCATGTCTTTGAAATTAAAGCCCATCTCTTCCATTCCCATGTTTGAAAAAACTTCCACAACAGGCATGTTTCTTTCCGAAACATCAAGATCTACAAACCTGTTATCAAGCTTTCCTTTACGGAGCATGGTTCGAAGCTTTTCTCTTGTGGAAGAAGACCCATCACTACTACTGGTTACAAGCTCAAGAGGCGTTTCCTTTAAATCTTCATCCTTTTTGACCTCCTGAACCTTTGGTTTTGGAAGAAGCAGGTCAAGCATTCTTTCTTCGGCAACCTGCCATGCCTTTTCTCTGACAGCTTCCTTTTCTCTTGATTTTAGCCTGTTTACAGTCAGCTCAAGAAGATCCCTTACCATGGACTCAACATCCCGGCCTACATATCCGACTTCGGTAAATTTGGAAGCTTCAACCTTTACGAACGGAGAATCAGTCAAAATAGACAAACGCCTTGCAATTTCGGTTTTTCCTACGCCGGTAGG